>JAZLCM010000086.1:0-4090 GCA_045614245.1 Candidatus Enterousia sp. | reverse complement strand
ATACATCCATAAGAAACAAGGATAAAAAATGAAAAAAGTCATAATAATTGCAATAATTGTAATTTTGGGAATAGTTGGATATTTTCTTATATCTTCAAACAGACACCAACAAAACTTAACTGACCAACAAATTGTTGAAAGATTAGATACTGTTTTGAAACGAGTAGATGATTTCTTTATTTCTGCTGATGTTATACCAGAAAATTACAAGCAAATGAAAGAACAAGCAAATAACAATGACGAATTTTTCTATCGCAATTTGTGGTTACGAGATGCAAAACATCAAATAAAACCAAATCAAAATATGTTTTCTTTTTCTGCTGATGAAATAGATAAGTATAAAATACCGTCTTATGTGGTTGGATGTTCTGGGCGTGCTAATTTATTCGCTAAATATGCAAAAGAAGCAGGTATCAAAGATGTTTATATTGTTGTTAGCGTTTACACACCTGATATTGGTAAACAGCATATGAATGGACATCAAATTATTGCTGTAAAAATGTCAAATGGATTACAACTCTTGGATCCTGCAAATGGTGCATATAATTTTAATCGTGCAAAAATAGACGGTAAATGTGAATTAAATGAAATAATTGATGCTACACATCAGGGCAAAAAAGAATATCAAATTGCTGCTATTATGACACAAGAAGAACATGAAAAACTGACTTCTGTTGAAAAACTTATGGAAGTTTATAATCGTGTTTCTAAAGCATCAGAATAAAAAAACACAATAAATTCGAACTCATGAAAAAGGTCAGGTTTCTAACCTTTTTTCTTTAAAAGTTCGAAATCACGCCAAAAACAGCCCCCTTCAAAAACACAACTCTCGAACTCGGTGTAATTATTGGAAACCAAACAAAAAACCGCCCTTGATGAGCGGTTTGAACTCTCTGGTCGTGCTTAGTGAACAATTTGCGAACCATTGATTATTCTTATTTAATCAATATCAAACAAGAAATCGACAACGCAAAAGACAAACTGTGTTCGGTAAACTTGCGTTAACTAATGTAATCTGCCATCATCTTTTCAACTGTACCGGGCAAATCCGATTTTATTGTTTCTGGTGTAATGTATGCATTAGCAAAAGAATCTGCAAACATTGAACGAACAGGGGCTTTGATAAATTCATAACAAATCAATTCCACTATTCTCTCTTTCAAATCCTGTGGAACTTTATATTTTTGAATAATTGGTTTTTCTATCAGCATATGTACAAATTCATGAAAAAGCGTGTTTAATACAACATTTTTATCATCTGGATAACGTGACATCCTAAAATCTATGATAGCATGTTGTTCATCTTTACGGTTGTAACTTGCACCACGTCCAAAAGTACATAAAATATCAAGTTTTTCTGGCATGGTTGCATTCCAAGACGGTAATAATGGCACCAGAAACTTGTTTATTGCATCTTCTAATTTTGGTTTTATATATGATTCAAATATATCATCGAACCTATTTAAACATGCAACATTACGATTATAAATACCCACAAATTTATCGTGACAAAGTTTAATTTCTTGTTCAGATAAATTTGGTGTATTAAACGATTCAAACATTGGTTTTGGAATAAAAGGCCAACAGGAATAACCACACTTTTTTAAATCTCTATGATACATAACATAACAGTTGCTTATGCATTGCCATGCTTCATCAAGAGTCATTGGTCGCATTGTTATTTCCATAAATAATCCTTTTTCAATATGTTTGATTATACCACAAAATGTTATATATAATATATAAATAAATTTTAAAAACCGTCCAGTACAGACGGTTTTTTGTTTTGACTTTTTTTATTGACGGACTTTATCATTCATCAAACTATCACGATAACGTTCAACCTGTTGCTTTTGTTCTAAGTAACCAGAAAGAGATTCTTCGTATGTTTCAACTTGTTTTTCGACTTGTCCTTTTGGCTTGATACCATTTGTTTGCTTCAGATAACATCCGACGCCCAAAATGAGAGCAAAAACAAATGGCAAAGTCATAAATGCCGCACAAAACTCCAATAGTTTTTGTTCTTCAGTAAGTTTAAATTTTTTGGATTCGGGATCTTTTGCCATTTTCTATCCTTTTGTTATAGGTTATGTAAAGCATATCCCAAACAATGCATTTTGTCAAGTGTTTTATAAAAAATCATTAAAATCTTCGTTTCGGACATATTCTAAAGCCATACAGAAGCCATTAAAATTTGACATTAAAAAGTTCGAAACTAGTATAAAGATGACGTTTCCTAAAAACACAACTTTCGAACTCAGTGAAAGTATTAGAAAACAAAAGAAAAACCGCTCTTGATGAGCGGTTTGAATTTCGTGGTCGGGGCGAAAGGGTTCGAACCTTCGACATCTTGCTCCCAAAGCAAGCACTCTACCAGACTGAGCTACGCCCCGATGCGTCACAAATTATATATTATTTTTTGTCTAACGCAAGTGATATTTATTTTTTGGTGGATATGCCACAAACCGTCGCTCATCAAGAGCAGTTTTTTTAACGAACAAAAATTAAACAATTTTGTCAATTTGTGCAATTAACAATTTGAATTTATTATGTATTCTATTGCGTAATTTGCGGCGAACAACCCGAATGTTCCGGTTACGGTTATAATCGACCCCATGTTTTTGTCGGCGGTTTTCTGTTCGCATGGGGTTTCGATAGAAAACACGACCGGAAAGTCGGGAATGTGCCGTTCGCGTGCAAGTTTTCTTATTTGTTTGGCAAGCGGGCAGGCGTATGTTTTCGACAGTTTCCCGATTTTTACTTGTGTTGGGTCGGTCTTGCGTGCCGCGCCCATTGATGATATAAACGGCACATCGTTTTTTATGCACCATTCATAAAGTGCGATTTTTGGTTGAATTGTATCGATTGCGTCAATGACAAAGTTGGGATGTGTGTCCAGTACTGTATCTTTATCGAAAAAAATGTCCTTTGTGGTGACCAAAATATCGGGTGATATGGTGGCAATGTGTTCGCGGGTTGCCACGACTTTCTTTTGTCCCAATGTGTTTTGTGTTGCAAACAGTTGGCGGTTGATATTTGTTTCTTCGAACCGGTCGAAATCGACCAGAATCAAGTGTCTAATACCCGATCTTGCCAACGCTTCGATGGCAAAAGAACCGACCGCGCCACACCCGACGACCATAACCGTCGCGTTTTGTAATTTGGCTAAATTTTCATCGCCAATCAGCAGGCGACACCGGTCCAATCGATTAGGCATAGTTTATAATCCTTTGAAAGTTTTTGTTGATTTGTTCATTTAATTTGGTTGCGGGGGTGCTACGCAAATTTGCAATTTCTTGCGTTGTTGTTGCCAAAATTTGTGCTTGGTCAGCGCATGTATCGCGATCGCTTTCGACAAGGATTTTGTCCATTGGCGCATTTTGAACTGTATTCGAAATGTGCGAATTTTGCGCCCTGTATGAAAAATAAATGTCGTATTTATTGCAAAGTTGCCCCATAATATCGGCGTTGCCATTAAAGCCATGGACGATAATAGGTGGTAATTTTTTATATTTCCCCAAAATATACAATGCTTTGTCCCATGCTCCCACAATATGTAGGTGTGCAGGGCGGTTCAGTTCGTGTGCAATTTCAAGTTGTGTTGTAAAAAAGTCGGTTTGTTTGTCGATGTCCGGGTGATGTTTATCAAGCCCGATTTCACCAACCATAATATGTGGGTGTTTGCCAAGAATTTTGCGCATTCGATCTTTCCATCCGTCGGTTGCGTTTTGAATATGCCAAGGATGAATGCCGATACAGACATGCGTTCGGTTATTTGCGTTTTTAACAAGGCTTTGCCAATCGTTTTCGGTTGTGGCGTTGCAAATTTGCGCGATTATGTCGGAATCGCGGGGCGGGGTGGTAATATGACAATGTGCATCTGTGTATTTCATTGTTTCTAATATAGTATCAAAATGATGATAATGCAACTGCGGTCTTGTGTATTTATTCGTGTTGCCTTTATTTTTCAAATGTGTTAGAATCATGAACAGAAATAAAAAGAGGATTAATATGCAAAATGGTTTTGTGCCGGGGACCAGGCGCGAAAGAATGGGCAGTTTGGTAAAAAAAATATATTGCAATACTGCAC
>JAZLCM010000085.1:0-5800 GCA_045614245.1 Candidatus Enterousia sp. | reverse complement strand
TTAAAATTACTGAACGACGGGGCGGGGCGGGCGTGATAACTATTTCATTTGGCACGCGGGCACAACTGAACGAAATTATCGACAAAATTTCCGGTCGAATCGCATAAAAATATCAAAAAAGCCGGGAAAGTTGACAAGACCTTCAGAATAAAAAATATAAAAAGGAAAACAAAAATGAACGAAACATTTAAATTTTTAAAAGAGAAAACACAGGTAAATTATCTGGCTACAATAAATGGTAATGAACCGAGTCTACGACCATTTGGTGACCCGTTTTTGTACGACGGTAAAATATATGTGATAACCAACAAGAAAAAGAATGTATCCAAACAAATTGCACAGAATAACCATGTTTGCATAGTTGCCTATGATAACGAAAATTGGATAAGAATAAATTGTGAATTGGTGGACGATAGTGCAAATATCAATGCCAAAAAGAAAGCGATTTCAGAATACGATTGGGCAGAAGCGGCAGGCTATACATTAGACAACCCGAACTTTCAGATTTTATACATGCACAATGTGTCCGCGGTTGTATATGATGAAGAAGGACACCTCATCAATTCGTATAAATTTTAACAAATAATTGGTATAAAAAACACCGGCAATTGCCGGTGCAAAAACATTATTTTCGTGTTTTATTTTCCAAGCATTTGTGCCTGCATTATTTGTGCATTAGCATGCTTTGCTTCTGCTTGTTCTATTTCCATTTCTTTATTTTTCAATGCACGAAACAACCTTTGTACGCCGCGTTTCGAAGAAATCTTTGCAATCTGTTCGTAATTTCCTGTTTTCGGGTTCATAAAGAACACGGATGCTTCGGATTTCCCGGCCGAAACAACGTCCGGATTGGTGGTGAAATTATAAAGGAAAATGATATGGTCTTGGTCTAACATAACGATTTTCCCGGTCGAATTAGTAAGCCCTTTGACCATCGCACTTTTATCTTTTGTTGCATCGGCTACACGAATCGCAACCGCACTTGATGTCTTTATTATATTTTCAAATGTTTCGATTTCGGTTTCTTCGTCTGCCTCGGCTGATTCTTCCGCACGTTCTTGTTCTTTTTGTGCACGAATCGCTGCTGCATTTGATTCTATTTTTGATTGCGCGGCTTTTTTCGCTTTTTCTGCTAAAGCTTTAGCCTCTTTCTTTGCCTCTCTCTTTGTAAAATATAACTCCAGCAGTTTAACGCCCCCAAGCAATGGTGACAATACAACAACCGCGACATTCCCAACCAACATTTTTTCCAATACCAATGGATTGTTCCTCTTGCGATGTATTGGGTAACCATCATTAAGAATACGGTTAATTAAATTTAATTTAGCTATCTTTACTTCAGCCAATTGTATGTCTCTCAAGCGTTGTTTAGCGCGATTTACATGTCTGCTGGCTACCTTGGATTTTGGAAAAATCCTTTCTTCTAAATCTGCCATCACCTTGTCTAAAGCAAGTATTCCATGTGCGATAAGTGTCATTTCACAATCCTTTTGTTACAGAAATTAAACGGTTGGAGCTTAAGAACAATCTGCATGAAATTGCGTGTCTTATTCAATATATTCGACGCACTCCAACCCGGGATTGTGGAGTGTTTTTCGTCCCGCGGGACGCATGCAGATGGGGTTCTTATGCCCCAGTACAAGTGACCATCACCAGTACGCGTTAATTATAACATATAATTTTGACAAAATCAAATAGTGATTAGTGCAAGCTGTTTGCAAAAGTTCTCCTCCGTCGGAGGAGTCCGGTGTGAAACACCGGGAGGTGGGGGTATAACAAGACCCCGCGTTTCCGCGGGGTAACAGATAGCCACTAAAAAACGCCCAAACGGGCGTGTTATTATTTAACGGTCGTTGTGGCGTTACGGTTAAATTTCCAAACCTTTTCGCCAGTTCCTTTGACCAATGGGCGTTCTTTACCATAAGAAATGGTAGAAATACGTTTCGCATCAACACCGTCTGCAACAATGACTTGTTTTGCGGCGTTTGCACGACGTGCACCCAATGCCAAGTTGTATTCTGTTGAACCGCGTTCGTCGCAGTTACCAGCAATTTGCACTTTGATATCATCATGCGATTTCAAATATGCCGCCTGACCAAGCAAGTTATCATGCGCCGCGTCGGAAATTTCCGCCGAGTTAAACGCAAAGAAAACGCGTTGGTTTTCGATTGTTTCCGGCTCAACAATTGTTGAACCACCGCACGCCGCCAGAACACCGGCAACGCCAGCCAATAAAGCAAAGTTTTTTATTTTCATGAAAATACTCCCTTGAGTTTATGTTGCTCATGGTATAGTGTATACTAAAATTTTGAATAAATCAAGACAAAAGGAAAAGGTTCGATGACAAACAATGATTTATTGCGTGATCTGGTCATGGCGGGTGTTCGGTGGGAACTTTGTGATGAAACAGTTGGGTTTGTTTTCCAATCTGCGGCGCCGGAAACGCCACGGGTGCGGACTGTTTCAAATGTTGTGCCACCCATATCGCCGATGTCGACTGTTTCAATTGAAACGGCAAACGCTATGGCGGAAAGACCAACCACCACCGCCGTATTGATACGCATGATAAATGAATTTAATCATCCGTTGCGTGCGGGTGTGTCACATGTTGTTGTGCCACATATTGCGTCGAATCCAAATGGTGTCTTGGTTATTACGGATATTCCATCAAGTGAAGACGATGCAACCGGGTGCATTTTATCGGGTACAGCGGGTGAATTGTTTGATAAAATGATTGGTGCAATCGGCATGTCGCGCGAAACTGTATCTGTGTCGCCGATTTTGTTTTGGCGCACCCCCGGCGGTCGCACCCCGGCGCGCACAGAATTGGATTTATCACGACCATTTGTAAACAGACTAATTGAATTGACCGAACCGCGGGTAATTATAACACTTGGGACATTGGCGGCGGCGGAATTTGCGGGGATTGATTTAATGCGCAATCATGGCGCTGAAACAGTTTTGCCGAACGATATACATGTCTTTTCAATATATCACCCGAATTATTTGATACTTAAAACCGCCGCAAAACAAGATGTGTGGGCGGTGCTGCAAAAAGTGCAAAACTTGTTGAAAAGTCTGTAAAATCGTGTATACTTGGCACATAATAACTTAAAAGGAGTTCAAAATTAAAACGCAAAATAATCGTGATAATCGGCGCGACATGGGACCGCGCACAAATAACAAGATAACCGCAAAATCTGTTCAGGTTATCGATAATAATGGTCAAAATCTTGGCGTTATGCCAACCGCCCAGGCATTACAAATGGCAATTGATGCGGGTATGGATTTGGTGGAGTTAAACGGTAATTCTGTGCCACCGGTCGTAAAGATAATGGACTTTGGAAAATACAAATATGAACAGAAAAAACGTGCGTCCGAGGCAAAGAAAAAACAGAAAATCACCGAAATGAAAGAGGTTTGGATAAAGCCGTTTATCGAAGAAAACGATTTACAAATCAAATTGCGCAAAGTTCTTGAATTTTTGGATGGTGGCGACAAGGTTAAAATATCGGTAATGACCAAGGGGAATCGTCGTGTGTTGGCGATTGGACGCGATTCTGTGCCGGCACTGTTCGAACATGTTGTGGAATTGATTGGTGACCGTGGAACATTGGAAAGTCGTTCCAAACCCGACGAACGAACCAAGTCAATTATTATTGCACCGGCAAAACCGGCAAAGTAAAAAATCCGCCGAATGGCGGATTTTTCTTAGTGGTTAGTGTTAGTAGATAACGCAAGTTGTATTTCGATTTGCACCAACCACTTGCACTAACACTCTCACTTTTTTGTGGCATATCGAATTTTTATTTTGTATCTTTGCCATAGAATTTTTTAAGAGGTTTTTAATATGGAAACAGATAAACTTACATTTGAAGAGGCGTATAAACAACTGACCGAATTGGTAAAGAAAATGGAATCAGGCGAAATGCCACTTGCGGATTCGGTTGCCGCGTACGAACAGGGCATAAAGTTAAAGGCGTATTGCGAACAGTTGTTGAAAGAAGCCGAATTAAAAATTGAAACCCTTAAAATCACAA
This sequence comes from Candidatus Enterousia sp., assembly GCA_045614245.1. Classification (GTDB taxonomy): domain Bacteria; phylum Pseudomonadota; class Alphaproteobacteria; order Rs-D84; family Rs-D84; genus Enterousia. The sequence goes on along the minus strand of JAZLCM010000085.1, from coordinate 1,760 downwards.
GCCCGAACGAATAACGGATTTGGCAATGGCGGATAAAAGTAAACTGACCCCGGTAATGCAACAGTATGTGGATTTCAAAAACGAAAATCCCGATGCGTTGCTTATGTTTCGGCTTGGCGATTTTTACGAATCTTTTTTCGAAGATGCAAAAACAATAAGTTCAAAATTGGGTTTGGTTTTGACTTCGCGTGGGACGGATGCGGATGGTGAAAATATACCAATGTGCGGGATTCCATGGCATGCGGCGGAAACATACTTTGGCCGTCTTGTACGGGCGGGATACAAATTGGCATTGGTTGAACAGATGGAAACCCCGGCCCAGGCCAAAGAACGCGGGCATAAATTTATTGAACGCAAGATTACACGTGTTTTGACCCCTGGGACATTGACGGATGAAAATTTATTGTCGCCAAAAAGTGCAAATTTTTTGGTCGCGATTGTGCGTATAAATGGCGACAGTTTTGACTTTGCGGGTTGCGATATTTCAACCGGGGAATTCTTTGTCGGGCGAACAAATGATATTATCGATGACTTGGTGCGCATATCGCCGGCGGAAATTATATATCCGGCGTCCGATGCGGAACAAGAAACGGTTCTGCACATTCGTGACATGTTTAAATCAACGCCAGTGTTTGACAAGATTTATCGTCGCGCTGATATAGATACGATTATAAATGCGGTCTTTTCGGGTGCGCATGATGATACGGCGCGTGAAAATATTGCGATTGGTTTGTTGGCGGCATACTTGTTTAATACCCAGCGGGGCGCGACACTGACATTTCGTGCACCGTACAGGTTTAATGCCGGTGCCCAGTTGTTGGTTGATTCCGCAACTTGGAAAAGTTTGGAAATTGATTCCGCAATAAACGATGGGGGACGCTGTTTATTGGATGTGTTGGATAATACCAAAACGGCGGCGGGTGGACGTAAAATGCGCGCATATTTGCGGAACTTGTCTGCGGATTTGGCGGAAATTCGCAATCGTGGCGATTATATCGAGCATATGGTTTTAAATTCAGATGTTCGCGCGATGGTTGCAAATGCTTTGTCGCGTGTACCGGATGTAGGGCGTTCTTTATCGCGATTGCTTTCGGGGCGTGGCACACCGCGCGATATGCGACATGTTTGCGATTTTTTGGTTGAAATACCAAACCTTAAAATGATAGGCACGCGTTTGGACGCGGGGCTTGCCGCGCGGACGGCGGGAATTTGTGCGCATGATGAATTAGCGTTGCGACTGCGTTCGGCATTGGTTGATGATTTACCGACATTTTTCCGCGATGGTGGGGTGTTGCGTGACGGGTTTGATATTGGACTTGATAACATGCGGCGCTTATCGCATGGTGGGCAAGAAACCGTTGCCGCGATGCAGGCCGAATACGCCACACAGACCGGAATAAACACATTAAAGATAAAGTTTAACAATGTTATTGGATATTTTATCGAAGTTCCGTCCGCCAAGGCCGCGCCATTGATGCAGGCGGAATCCGGATTTATTCATCGGCAAACTTTGGTTGGAAATGTTCGGTTTACGACGCCGCGTCTTGTTGAATTGGATAATGATATTCGTTCCGCAACCGATAAAGCCGTGGCGATAGAGGCGGATTTAATCGAAAAACTTATCGAAGAAATCCGTGCTGTTTCCGATGATATCTTGGCGGCGGCGGACGTGTTTGCGGATTTAGATGTGTGGTCTACGTTGGCGAATTGCGCGGTACAGTGGGAATGGACGCGTCCGGAAATCACAAACGGCAAAGAAT
>JAZLCM010000084.1:0-2170 GCA_045614245.1 Candidatus Enterousia sp. | reverse complement strand
GGGCGGGATTAATCTTAGCCATTAATGATTTCCAAAACACGTGATGGAACATCCGAAATCGCGATGCGTTCCTGGGCCATAGTGTCACGATGACGCAGGGTTACCGTACCGTCCTCTATGGTTTGATGATCAACCGTTATACATACCGGTGTTCCAATTTCGTCATGACGACGATAGTTTTTACCAATATTGCCCGAATTTTCCAGTTCTATGCGACCAATCGCCATTTTACGCAATGTTTTGACGATGTCGTTCGAAATGTTTAACAATTCCGGTACGTTACGCGCCAGCGGTATAACCGCGGCCTTGACCGGTGACAAGGAAGGCTTTAACTTTAATACGGTGCGTGATTTACCTTCGCCCAAATCTTCTTCTTCATAGGCCTGAATCATTACGGCCAACATTGCACGATTTACCCCCATGGCCGTTTCAATAACATACGGCAGGAAATTTTGACCGCTTTGCGGATCGCTGTAAGACAGTTTGGTTGTGCTGTCACGATTTTCCAAAACTTTGGCGTTAATTTTGAAATCCGATTGCGCCTTGGTATGTGATCCCAGATCGAAATCCTGGCGGTTGTGAATACCTTCGACTTCGTCGAATCCGTCGGGGAATTCATATTCTATATCCACGGCGGCCTTGGCATAATGGGCCAGCTTTTCATGTGGCATAAAGCGCAACTTTTCCGCCGGGATACCCAATTCGTTTATCCACCATGCCATACGCGCGTCCATCCACATCTTGTGATACTGTTCATCGTCGACCGGATTTACAAAGTACTGCATTTCGGCCTGTTCAAATTCGCGCATACGGAATACAAAACCGCGCGGCGATATTTCATTACGAAAAGCCTTACCAATTTGGGCAATACCAAACGGCAACTTATGTGGTTTGGCGTCCAAAACATTTTTAAAATTGGTGTATGTTGTGGTTGCCGTTTCGGGACGCAGGTATGCATTGACCGCACCATCAGACGTCGCCCCAATGGACAGTCCCATCATCAACTGATACGCGCGCGGTTCGGTGATATCCGTACTGCCACAATTATCACATTTAGATTGATCCTTCATCTTATCCTGGCGCATGCGGGTGCCGCACTTTTTACATTCCACCAACGGATCCGAAAAGCCCGCTTCGTGACCGGAATATTTCCACAGCAGACGATTTGATATCAATGCCGCATCCAATCCTTCGATATCATCACGTGAATAAATCATAGAATTCCACCACGCATTACGGATGTTTTTCATCAATTCTACGCCATATGGGCCGTAATCATACGCACCACCCAGACCACCGTAAATTTCCGAACCGGTAAATATAAAACCACGACGTTTGCATAATGCGACGATATCATTTACTGTTTTTGCAGGCATTTCTGTTCCCCTATATGTTTATATTCAGGCTATATATTATACGGATTTTACTTTTTTGCAACAGGGAATTTCCAATGGGCTGGTCGGCACCAGAAAAATGCCGGCACGTGGCGGACAAAAAAAAGACGACCGGCAAGCGGTCGTTGAATTTTTGGTGGGGACACAGGGATTCCGGACATTGCCAGTTTTCTGCCTTTTTCGGGCCCTTCATATCGCTTTTTCACCATAAAAACACCAAAATGCCTGACACTTTGCTTGGCACTTTTATAAAATAACATGTTTTTGGTCAAAAGTACATGTTTTTTACCAACCCATGCGTTGAATAAACCGGCGAAGTGTAATTGTCTGAACATCCATTATTCTGGCAATTTGTGATTTTGATACACCTTTGTTCAGCAATTCCCTGACACGTTTGGTGTTTTTTGACAGTTTTAACTTTTTTGACTGTGCAGCAAACGGTCTGCCTAATTTCTTACCCCTTGCTTTAATACTGTCCAAAGACGCTTTTGTTCGTTGCGATATCAAATTCCGTTCAATTTCAGCAGACAAACCAAATGCAAATGCCATAACTTTACTTTGAATATCATTCCCCAGACGATAATTTTCTTTGATTGTCCAGACCTGACAGTTTTTATTCAGACATTTTTCCAATATTTTCATAACTTCCAATAACGAACGCCCCAGTCGTGATATTTCAGCAGCAATCAAAATATCGCCGTCTTGCAAAGATTCCAATAATTCCCCCAGTTGTCTTTTATGCAACGGTTTTCGTGAACTGATTGTTTCTTCAACCC
>JAZLCM010000083.1:0-7355 GCA_045614245.1 Candidatus Enterousia sp. | reverse complement strand
AACTTGGTGGTTAAATTGCTGCCCGCCATCGCCGGGAAATTTTCCGCCGGCAAAGTCGGCAAATGAAACACCGCACGACCACTGGACACCACAAGCGTATCACCCGATTGCTTGAACGAAATTTCGGCATCATCCGGCAACTTGCGTACAATGTCGTACAGCATTTGAACCGGCACAGTTATCTTGCCACCCAATGTCACATCCGCCGCAACATGTTCAATCAATTCCAAATCAACATTTGTCGCAGACAATACTAAATCGTCCCCAACATCCAACTTTACATTCATCAAAATCGGCAAAGTCGCGCGCTTTTCAACAATCGATTGCATGTGACCAAGGGCACGAATTAAAACCTGACGAAACACAGAAAATTCCATTTCACACTCCTGTTTGTTATTCCTGTTTCTACATTCTTAAGAGCAATTTTACCAAAAAATGCCGATTCGGTGCAAGGGTAAAAGATACGCACCCGCCGTTTGACAAAAAATGATTATTTAGTGGTTTTGTTCAAAACACTATTTGCCAAAGTTTCCGGAACTTCGTTAAGCCATTCTGGATCATGCCTGCGTGGTGGCGCGCCCTTTTCCAACGCGGTTTCACACGGATGGTCGTCCGCAAGCCAATTTTCAAGCAAATCCCCCGCCAACAATCCAACACCCGCGCCCGCAACAAGTCCTATGCCGCCCGTAAGTGGCGCAAGCAACAATCCAATTCCCGTCGCCGAAAGCGCCTTGCCCGCCATGGCGGCGCCACTTATTTTAATATCCGGTTCCGCCAAATTCCCCGATATAGTTATCGTGTTCACGACACTGCCCGTGATCGATAATTTTATTCCGCGCACAGGCACCGTGGTCAATGATAAATCCAAAGTTTCTTTGCCCAAATCCAATTCACCCCCAAGGCGGATATTTATCGCATTTGTTTCAATCGCAACACCATTTGTAATCTCCGCCAAGCCGTCGCGGAACTTTAAATTTACGACCGCGCCATTTATTGTCATTTGGTTATATTTTTTATCCGATGTAAACATATCTTGGATACTGTGCCGCAAAGTGGTAAGGAAATCCGAACCATACATATATGAAACCAATTCGGAATGCGCGTATCCTTTGCCCACAGAATACACCCGCACCGGCCCAGTCAGCGTTTGCATTATGCCCGACATATCGAACCCATCGGCGCGAACATATGTTTCAAAATCAAGTGGTAAATCAGATATAAAATTATTTATTTTTATCTGGTTTAATATACGACCAACGGTGATACCATGACCTATGCCCCCCATCTCCAAATATAAATGTCCGTCTGATTTAACCGTTCCATCAATGGCGGCATTTATATTTCCATCTGCGAACTTTGTGATTGCGTCCACACGCACTTTGCCGTCACGTGCGTTAAACTTTACCTTGAAATTATCAAGTGATAAATTGCGATAGACAACAAATTTTCCCAAATCAATATTTATCGATAATTTGTTATCATACATATACTTACCAAAAAGCGGCATATCATGAAACACATTTAGTTCACGATTTGTTGGTCGCTTGCCACCGTAAAGTTCCGGAAACAATTCTTTAAGGTTTATTTTCTTTGACGCAAGGTTCAAACTTATATCTGGCTTTTTCTTGCCCCAATCAATCGAGCCAGATAACTGTATATCACTGCCACGCACAGAAATCGAAGATTTGTGCAAAGTAAATTTTGTTCTGTCCAATCCACCGGCAATATCTACCCGCATCGCCGGCATATTCGGCAAATCAAGATTCAATAATTTTCCAATTGGACGAATATCTGGAATATCACCTTTGATTACGAAATCTATTGGTATTTTGCTTGTGCCTTCAAGTGCAACATTTGCGGTCAACGCATCACCGTCGGACGAAAAAGCAAAGTTCACCGGATACACTTTACGTTCGGCATTGTATTTATCCAATGAAACAATAAATGGTATCAAATTATCATTGTCCAAACTTATCCAGCCACGATATTCTCGCATATCCATCCTTGCAACATAGCGAATATTTATACCCGGAACTTTATATTCCACGCCGTCAATATTCGCGACCAAATTATTCACATTAAGGCCACCCAGTCCCGGATCAACAAATGGGTATTCCGGAATTTCAGTATCTTCCTCTACGCTGGTTCCCGGCGTATCGGTCGATTCTTCATCATTTGACATTTTTGGTAAAATCCATTGCCCTTTGGCATCTTTATCAACATACAATTTGACATCATTTACACGAACGCGTTGAATGGTCGGACGATTTGAAAACAAAGAAATTAAATTTAACCCAACTTCGATTGTTTCCGCTTCTAACAGATTTTTATGTTTTGCGCCTTCTGGGTTTGGAACGGTAACTTGCCGCATAGTGACGCGCGGACGCAAGGAAAGCCTCCACGAAACATCGCCCAAAATTTCGATCTCTAATCCGGTCGAAGCACGCAACACACCAAGTAAATTTTTACGCAACACTTTCATATCCATTTGCGACAGCGCAACAACAACCGCAACAAACAATACGGTAAAGAACAAAAACACTACGCGTGCCAAAACCAAAAATTGTTTTTTTCTTGTCTTTTTCATTTGTTCGATTCACCCCTTTACGGCAATTCCAATTCCAAAAGTTTCATCACCGCCACCATAAATTTTGGTACCGGTGCGCGAAATGTTACCAAACGCCCAGTGGACGGATGTTGAAAAGTAATCTTGTACGCGAACAAAAACAAATTGTTTGTCGCAACCACAGATTCCAATCCATCGGCTATCTTTTTATTGCGCCCATACAAATCATCACCAACAATCGGCGCATTCAACGAAAACGCACTGTGCAATCGCAATTGATGCGTACGTCCGGTTTTCGGCGCAAAAGAAATCCATGTCAACGCATCTGCAATCCGCGACAAAACCCGATATTCTGTGACCGCATGCACCGGTCGTGCACCCGTTCCATTTTCGCGTTCCGGCGTATCAAACACACGCCCCTTTAGCAAATAGTTATCTATGACACCATGCGAAGTTTTAACATTACCGTTTAATAGTGCCACATACTCTTTGACGGCGGTTTTACTTTGGAACGCGCGCGACAAAACCTGTGCAGCCTTTTGATTTTTTGCAACAACCAAAAGCCCGCTTGTTTCCCTGTCTAAACGATGAACAAGTGAAATTTTATAATATGGAAATAACGCCGCCGCCATTTTATCTATGGATTTTCTAATTCCGCTACCGCCCTGCACCGCAAGTCCCGCAGGTTTATTAAACACGACTATATCATCATCATTATAAATTATCGCTTTGCGCAACTTTTCCAAATCAGACATAGAAAAATGTTCACCTGATTCAGTTTTCTTTGGAACATCTGCAAATTTTTGAATTGTTGGTGGTATGCGAATAACATCACCAGCATGTAAAACTTCTGTTCCTTTGCACCGCGCCGAATTCACACGAATTTGCCCGCCGCGACAAAGCCGGTAAAACTCACGATGCGGCATTGATGGAAAGTTCCGCACAAACCAACGCAAAAGCCTTGTTCCATCTTCTACCGCTGAAACAGTTACGGAATCCGCCATAGCAATTATTCGCCATAGGTTATTCTTATCACATTTTTACCATCTTCTAAACGGCAATTTCCACTGGCACCGCTTTGCTTGCCATCTGTTGCCAAGTAATCCACAGAATCAGACCAAGCCTTGGTCATAAAGTATTCGCAATCCCCACGCGACAAACCGTTTATTGTAACAATAAACTGACGACTGTCCGCCGGATCAACCGCCAATTCGTATGTTCCACCGTACGGATTTTTTGACGACATGCCAATTGCACCAAATATGGTTGCATTGTCTATGTGCGAAAAATCATCATATTCACCAAGCAATTGCCGCACACCCGTCACCATTTGCAAGACTTCTTCATTTACCGTATTGCGCTTTTGCGTCCGCATTGCGGTGGATATAAGTCCAATTGCACCAACGGTCAAAACACCCATAATGGCAAGTACGCCAAGCATTTCTATCATTGAACGTCCAGATTCCATTTTCATTTTTAATCCTTTATTTGCTATTTAATTTCTTTTATCTTATCATAAAAAATATGAATATTCAATTCTGTGATTTAATTGAAAACACGCCCAGTTCCCCCGGCATTTACCGCATGTACGATGCGGATGGGAATTTACTTTATGTTGGCAAGGCAAAAAATTTATCGAATCGACTGCATCAATACGTGGATATTTCGAAACTTGAAACACATAAACAGGTCATGCGAACATTGGTTTCGCGCGTTGAATGGGAAATCACACCTACGGAATCGGACGCACTTATACTCGAAGAAAAAATCATAAAAACCGAAAAGCCGAAATATAACATTATGCTGACCGATGGGAAAATGTACCCCATGTTGGCACTGACCAATCACGAATATCCGCGTTTATTAAAATTTCGTGGCAAAATTTCCCAGCGACGCGATGTATACGGTCCATATCCTTCGGTTCATGCATTAAACGAAACCATTAAAATGATTCAAAAGGTTTGCCGTCTGCGCACCTGTACCGATACATTTATGAAAAATCGCACGCGTCCTTGTTTGCTTTATCAAATTGGACGATGCAGTGCACCATGTATTCAAACCGTTCCAAATTATGATGAAGATGTAAAACTTGCACGACGAATTTTGACCGGCGACAGCGAACCAATAATAAACGAATTATCCGAACAAATGAAAAAATGTTCGGCAAAAATGGACTTTGAAAACGCCGCAATTTTGCGCGATAAAATTACCGCAATGACGAAAACATCAATTCGCGGTATACGGCGGAATCCGGCGTATAGAACAAATTTAGAAAACGATTGGAATGCGACCATCACCGACATGGAAAAATGGATTGGAACAAAAATAAACTATGCCGGTGTGTTTGATAATTCACATTTATTTGGAACAAATCCGGTCGGCGCAATGATCACATTTGGGCACGATGGTTTTATAAAGTCTGGATACCGACATTTCAAATTACGCGACCGCGCACGCGCCGGAAATGATATTGCAATGATGGCGGAATTTGTTGAACGCGCGGTTAAAAACAGTCCCGAACTTGATTTAATAATTGTTGATGGTGGCCGCGCACAATGGAACATTGCACATAAAACCGCACCGAACATACCCATATTGGGGGTTACCAAGGGCGAAGTGCGAAACGGCGATGAACACTTTATAATGCCGGACGGTACCGAATATCACGACATGGCAAAAGATTCAAAATTATTTTTACTTCTTCGACGCGTTCGCGACGAAGCGCACAGATTTGTAATTACATATCACCGCACCACACGTGCCAAGTCTATGACAGGTTCGTGCCTTGATGAAATCGACGGCATCGGACCCGCGCGTAAAAAGTTATTACTTCATCACTTTGGTTCGGTCCGCGCGATTATGGACGCGGACATACAAACATTGAAACGCGTTCCGGGTCTTGGCGATTCGGCGGCAAAAAAAATATACGACCATTTTCATTAAAGATATGGTATAATACAAAGATACAAAAAGGAGAACAAAATGAAATTTTTCGTAAACTTTTTATCTGGATTTAGAATCTTTGCATCATTTGCGATTATCGGCACATTGATGTCGGGCATGTACATGACAACACTTATACTGTTTTTAATCGCGGCACTTACGGATTTCTTTGATGGATACCTTGCGCGCAAATATGATGTATGCACTAAACTTGGTGGCGTTATGGACCACATAGGCGACAAATTATTGGTCGTAAACACATTTGTTTTATTGTGCATCATGATGCCGGTTTGGTTTACTGTAATTCCAATTATCATAATGATTGCGCGTGAATTGTATATCAGTGGCCTGCGCGAATTCCTTGGCACACAGAAAATTGCTATGCCGGTTCCGCACGCCCGTTTTTCAATGGGCAAGGTTAAAACCGCAATGCAAATGATTTCTATAACCGCGTTTTTGGCGCTGTTTGCATTGGGTGCATCAATAACCGGCGCATCGGACGGCAAAGCATTGGTTTATGCAATTTATGCATTACCAAACATTGGTATATTCAGTTTATGGTTTGCCTTGGCGGCAAGCATTTGGTCGGCAACATCATACACGCGCGACTTTGTTCAAAAGTTAAAAAAGATAAAGTAAAAGACGGCGCCGATTTTTCGGCGCCTGTTTTTTTATCTATACGCCGGAATCCAGCGTATAGGCAATTTTAAAACCAACCTTTCTTTGCGCTTTTTGTTTCGGCAAATTCGGTTAAAATTTTCTTTTGCTTTTCGGTAAGTTTTGTTGGAATCACAACACCAATACTGATATACAAATCACCAAAAGAATTCGCACGCCCCGTCGGCATACCATGTCCGCGCACGCGCAGTTTTTCACCAACCTGGGTTCCCGCCGGCACCTTTACCGACAATTTTTTATCATCAATTGTTTCAATCTCAATTTCATCACCCAACGCCAAAGTTGTAAACGGCAAATCAACATGCATTATTAAATTTACACCGTCGCGTTCAAATCTTTTATCGGGCTGGACCCGCACATCCAAATAGAAATCACCCGCCGGACCACCGTTCACGCCGGCCTCGCCCTGGCCCGCCAAACGCAGACGCGCGCCGTCTTCGATTCCCGCCGGGATTTTAACATCGATTGTTCGATTTTTATGCACCGCACCCGTTCCATCGCATTCGGAACATTTTTTATCAATTTTATGTCCCAACCCATTACATTCCGGACAAGGCGTTTGCATCGCAAAAAATCCACGTTGCATATTTACATAGCCCGTTCCATGGCAACGCGGACAAACGGGCGCCGGCTTGCCATCCGCCGTTCCATACCCATTACATTTTTCGCATTTAACATTACTTGCAAACTTTACCGTATGAGTTTTTCCGAAATACGCGTCGCGCAGACTAATCACAACCTCGTCCAGCAAATCGCGTCCGCGACTCTGTGCGCTTTGACCGCCACGACCACCGCCGTCAAAGCCACCAAAACCAAATCCACGCATTGCTTCGCGCAATATATCTTCCATTCCCGCGCCACCACCCATATCAAAGTGGAACGCGCCGTTTCCAAAGGGATTTCCGCCCATACCCGCCGAAGCACCATTTCCGCCCGCGAACGCCGCATCACCAAAGCGGTCATACGCCGCGCGCTTTTGCGGGTCGCGCAAGATATCAAAAGCGTTATTTACTTCTTTGAATTTTTCTTCGGCGGTTTTATCGCCCGGATTTTTGTCCGGATGGTATTTAAGCACTAATTTATGATACGCCTTTTTAATATCAGCATCAGACGCATCGCGCGCGACACCCAAAACTTCATAAGGATTTTTATTCATATCTATACGTCC
>JAZLCM010000082.1:0-2976 GCA_045614245.1 Candidatus Enterousia sp. | reverse complement strand
ATAACCGCGAAGGCGAAAACCGTTGGCATATTTTCAATGATGATATCATAGAACTGGGCGAAAATGCACGTGCCACAGTATTTCTTGACCGCGCATCGGACAGAACATATTTACAAAAATACGGGTTCTATGATGAACAACCGTATTTGGATTCCGGTGCAAAAATTGAACTGTTTGGGCAATCGGGTTATGTAATCGCCGATGCACATATATTCCAAGAACTTCGTGACGACATGCTTAATTATTCCGTACCAAATGGAAACATATTACCAAACATTCGTGGTGTGTATCAAACAAGTCCTTTTTTTGCGTCAACCTATGCTACATTTATGGGTGATATTTTGGGAATATCTGGGGACGGTATATCTTCGGAACGTGTAATCGGCGAAGCGCGCATAACATCGCCATGGACACTTTTGGGTGGTAACCGTATTACGGCAAGTGTTGCAACAAGATATGATGTATATAACTTTAATAAAACGCCCATGATTGACGGTTCAATCTATTCTGGTGTTCGCGACAGATTTTTACCAAGCGGATATTTGGAATGGGGATTGCCACTGTTTCGCCCAGGTGAAAAATGGACCAATGTCGTCGAACCGCGCGCGCGTATAACCGTAATGCGCCACACACATGAAAACCAATTCGCGGTCGATAATGATTCTGCGGGTGCGTTGTTGTCTGATGCGACACTTTTTTCTAACAATCGTTTTTCGGGACTTGATTTGTGGGAAAATGGGACATTTGCTGATTACGGTCTGCGGTGGGCGGCGTTCAATCCAGACAGCGAAACAATTGAAACTTTTTTGGGTCAATCTTATGATTTTACTAAACGGGAAGCGACGGATCCCAACAGTGGTTTTCGTAATGGTCAATCCGACTATGTTGGGCGCATTGGATATAATAATATGAAATGGCTTGATGTTTATTCGCGATTCCGCCTTTCCCAAGAAAATTTTGAACTTCGTCATATCGAAACAAACATGGTTATTGGAACACCACGGAATTTTTTGAACATGGGACACATTTGGTCAAAGCAATTTGTTGATGTCCAAACTGTTGCCGAATCTATTCATGAATTTGCGGGCGGAATCGGATTTGCAATAACTGACCGGTGGTCTATGCGGTGGACTGGAATATATAACATGACCGACGAACGTTTTCAACAGCACAGTGGCGCCATATATTACGAACACCCGTGCTATTATTTAAGTGTTGGATACAGACGCGATAACGCAATCAAGGAAGACTATGTTGGAACAACCACTTTTCAATTTCGTTTTGGTATAAGTATGGATGGGAAACATTATTAAAAAGGAGAAAAGATGAAAAAAATTATTTCATTTATTGTTGCATGTTTTGCTTTGGAATTCGGCGCATACGCCGCCACAGTGGTTGCGACCGTCGATGGAAAGCCGATAACCGATACAGATATAACCGCACGAACGCAACTTATGGCGCGCCAGGGTAAAACCGCGACCGACAATCGACGCCAAGCGCTACAAAATATAATTGATGACAGTGTAAAATTAAACTATGCGGCAAAATTTAATGCTGTACCGTCTGATAAAGAAGTTGACGCGGAATTAAAGCGTATGAATTTGGGTGATTTAAGTGCATCTGAAAAGGAAATGGCACGCAGTGCCATGCGCGCGAACATCGCGTGGCAGGTTATAGTTGCACGAACAATCATGCCGACGGTTGATATAACAGATGACGATATAAAAAATGAAAAAATATCACTTGAACGCGAACATGGATTGCCAATTGAAATGACAATGGTGCGCTTGGTTGATGTTCCAAGTGAAGTGACAAAAAAACTTACCACACCCAAAAGTTGTGATGACGCGGTGAATATGGCGCAACGTTTGGGTGGTGCGCCACAGAAATTTACCGCGGTTCAATATGAACTTGCACCAGAAATTCGTGAAAATATCGCGGGGCTTGCACAACTTACTTGGTCAAAGCCAACAAAAAGTGGTTCTGTATTTTTGGTCTGCGACACCAAGAAAACCAAAGAGTATGGAAAATTGGACGATGTTATAAAACAAAATGCGATTTATAAACAATCCATGTTTATTGCGGACCAGCAACTTAAACAATTACGGCGACGCGCGGTCGTGGTTATAAATGACGATAGGTACAAAATATAATGAAAAAAGTTTTGTTTGATTTTAATGACAAAGAACTTGAACAGTTTATAACTGATATGGGCCAGCCGCGTTTTCGCGCAAAGCAAATTTCCGATTGGCTATCGCGTGGCGCACCCAATTTTTCGGTAATGAAGAATTTACCTGAAACACTGCGCAAAGATTTAGATAAATGCGCATCAACATTGCCCGTTCGGATTGTAAAAAAATTGCAATCCGCGGATGGTCAAACAACAAAATTCTTGTTGGAATTAAATGACGGCGAACAAATCGAATGTGTTTTAATGCGCACCAGTTATGGCAACAGTGTGTGTGTCAGTTCCCAGGCCGGATGCGCAATGGGCTGTAAATTTTGTGCAAGCACACTTTTGGGACTTAAACGCAATTTAACCGTAAATGAAATTTATGCACAAATACTCGTTGCACAATGGGAACTGCGTAATGACAAGTTTGCGGAAAAACCGATTCACGCGAACGGCGATGCAAACAATGATGATGTTTCACATATTGTTATCATGGGAACCGGCGAACCTTTACAAAATGTTCAAAATGTTATTGGATTTATGGAACGCGCAAACAGTGAAATGGGAATTGGCTGGCGCCGGATTACCGTTTCAACATGTGGAATTGTGCCGGGGATACACGAACTGATTGCGTGGGGACGACCAATAAATTTGGCGATATCTTTGCATGCACCAAACGATGAATTGCGTAAAAAAATTATGCCAATTGCAAATAAATACACCATTGCGGAAATCATGGACGCCGCGTGGAAATTTACGGACTTGCATAATCGGCAACTGATGATAGAATATTTATTGATTGG
>JAZLCM010000081.1:0-1755 GCA_045614245.1 Candidatus Enterousia sp. | reverse complement strand
GGGATTCAGGCATTGTTACCTATACTGGAACCCATTGCACAGCAAGGCAAACCATTACTCATTATCGCCGAAGATGTTGAATCCGAAGCATTGGCTACATTGGTGTTGAACCGTCTGCGCGGGGGATTAAAAGTCTGCGCGGTCAAGGCACCCGGTTTTGGCGACCGCCGCAAAGAAATGCTGCGCGATATTGCGATTGTGACGGGCGCAACGGTTGTGTCGGACGATATGGGCATGACATTTGAAAACTTGACACCGGCGGTGTTGGGTGCGGCAAAGCGCGTTGTTGTTGATAAATCCAAGACACTTATCGTTGGTGGCGCGGGCGACAAAAAGGCTATCGCCGCACGCGCGGACGAAATTCGTGCGAACATCAAACAAAGCACCAGTGACTATGACCGCGAAAAATTGTCTGAACGGCTTGCCAAAATCGTCGGCGGCGTCGCGGTTATCAAGGTTGGCGGCATGACCGAAGTCGAAGTCAAAGAAAAGAAAGACCGCGTTGACGACGCATTGGCGGCGACACGTGCCGCGGTTGCCGACGGAATTGTCGCGGGTGGCGGCGTGGCTTTGTTGCGCGCGGGCGCGGCACTGGCAAAGGCAAAAGGTGAAAACGCCGACCAAAATGTTGGTATCGATATTGTTCGTCGCGCAATCGTTGCACCATGTGCGCAAATTGCGGAAAACGCGGGCGTGTCGGGCGAAATCGTTGTCGGCAAGGTTTCTGAATCCAAAGATTATAACTTTGGATACAACGCGCAAACCGGCGAATATGTTGACATGATGAAGGCGGGAATTATCGACCCCGCCAAGGTCGTAAAAACCGCAATCATGGCGGCGGCATCAACGGCGGGCGTGTTGCTGACCACCGGCGCGGTGATGGTCGAAATTCCCGAAGAAAAACCCGCATCGCAAATGCCGGGCGCCATGCCGGGCATGATGTAAAAAAGTCGATATAAAATATACCCCTTTGATAACAACGCTATCAAAGGGGTTTAGTTTAACCTAAAACCCACCATTACTTCTTTTTCCAGTGATTTTCTTTTGGTTTAATAAATTCTTGCCGTTAGCAATAGAATGATAATCACAATAAGTAAAAAAGTAATCATTTTTTTATCCTTTGATTAAATGTATTCATGTGCCCTATAGAAATTATCAAAATAATTTATCTCTGACCTATCCAACAAAATAAATGTATATTGATAAGTATGTCTTACAAATGGTACGACATGCGTTTGGGCCATGGTTCCAAAAGTTAAACCTGTTCCGCCACTATAACTTGTCACAGATGTTGTTGGGGCGTAAGTATTAAAACTGGTGCTTCCCATCATTTCATTCTGATCTGAAGACAAAACAGTAAAGTAATCAAAACCATTTTGAATCGCTATTCTCGCCATTTTTTGTAAACAAACGTCTTCTGCCCCAGTATTTCCAGAACATTTGGCGAAAAAAATTCTTCCATCAAAACGATAACCTTTTGCACCAAGCACTTCATTGTATCTAAGTGGTTTTATATTAACATTTGTGCAACCACAGATTGATAAAACTAATACGAAGCCTATAAAATGCTTAATTTTCATCTTTTACCCTCTAAATTATCAATTATTTAAAACCTATAACCCAAACCGAGATTTATAGAGAAAGTATTTTGTGTATGATATTGTGACACATTGTCGCCCCCTGATACATCCGTTTTTGGCATAAAAGAATACTGACCAATCAAAATGCCGAAAATATTTTTTGAAAAATTGTGTG
>JAZLCM010000080.1:0-13147 GCA_045614245.1 Candidatus Enterousia sp. | reverse complement strand
AACGTTTTTTTTTGGGGGTGATTTTCGGAGGGGTGGCGGGTGGAACCCCACCCCAAGTTCCCCTCCCTTGGAGGGGTGGCGGGTATATCGGGTCCCACAAAAAACGTGCAGCGTTTTTTTTGGGTGATTTCACCCGCCGGGGTGGTTAGAGAATACAGAAATGTGACGAACTTTCCGACCACCTCCCGGTGTTCCACACCGTACTCCTCCAATGGAGGAGAACTTTGCACTCTGGAATAGTTCCCCAAAAAAGAAGGGGATAAAAAAATTTATTTTTTTATAAAAAAGTGCTTGCCGGCGATTCGCTATTTATGTTATAATAGTTTTGCAAAGGACACAAAATACCCGGATTAAAATCGGTGCAAATCGGCGGAAATCTTGGGACACAATGCGTTATGATTTTATGCCCAATTGGTTTAAATTCATACGCGAAACAACAACAAACAAAGAGGGAAAAAAATGAAAATAAAAGTAAAAGGCTTGGTCTTTTTTGGATTCGCCGCTGCAGTTTTTGCACAAAGCGCAATGGCTACTATAACACCAAGTACAGAAGATAAAAAAGTCGTTGCGTCGAAATATTATGTCGATAGCACATTCCAAGAGGAAGAAGATAAGGTTACAACCGCGAATATTCAAACTATCGCGGGTGAGGGTGATCCTTGGGCGAGTGCCACGTTATATCCATCTATGCAGGTTGTGAAGGGTGCGATTGATACACTTGCTCCGGCGGTTGGTGCGAATGCAACGAGTTATGTTGATTTTACAGAAAGTGGTAATACGTGGACGGTTAATTTTGACCAGGCACCGGCGACAACGGCCGCTGAATTGACTGGATACGATGCGACAACGGCTGCAAATGGTGCGGCGCTTTCGGGTACGGATGCACAAAAGTTGGTTACCACAGGTGCGGTTAATAGTATGATATTGCGTGAAGATACAAATGGAACAACAATAAATTCAAATGCGACAAATGGAACTGTCCCAACATCCAAAAACGTGTATGACTTTGTGACGGGCGCAATTAGCACGGCGGGCGCGGATTATCAACCGAAGTTGGAGTCTACGGATGATGGGGATTTATATGTTGGTCAATATGATTCTGATTCAACATGGAAACGGTTAGACATCGCAAATGCATCGGGTCAGAATCCTGCCTTGGCATCCACAAACTACGTTGCAAAAACGGTAAGTGGTGATGTTTATACTGTCAACCTTGATTCGGCACAGATTGCTGATTCTATCGCAACGGACGCTAGCGCAAAATTGGTGACAGAAAATGCAGTGTATGATTTGGTTGATCGTGAAGTATCAAGCGGCACATCGACAATTGGGTCCCAATCAACAACGTTGGTTCCAACAAGCAAGAATGTCTATGACTTTGTGAATAATGGTTACCAGGTAAAGGCGACCGCGGGTGCCGATACCATTGAAGTTGGTCATGATGGTGCTTGGGCTAATTTGGTTGGTGATTCTACATATACCAATGTTGCAATGGATAGTAGCAGTGCGAAAGTTTCGCTTATCAATGTTACTACGGGCAGTAATGCTACCGAATTTGTTCCATCAAGTGATACCACTAACGCGGGTAATAGAACAAAGTTGGCACGTGCCGGTGATGTGTATGATTTTGTTACAGGTTTAACTGGTGGGCTTGTAATTCCAGCAATGCCGAGCGCGTGCACCACGGCGTCGTTGTCCGGCGGGTATTGCGCGTTGGTTTATGGTTTAGTTAGTGGAACGGCGGGTCAGGATGGGGCGACATACGGTCTTCAATGGACAGTCATGGCACAACCGTCGAATCCGTAAGTCGGAGTCTAAGGTTAAAACTAGGTTTGTTGTATAATGTAACAATGGCGGGGGAACCCGCCATTTTGTTTTTTGTTCCCCGTTCCGCCGTCATACCGCCGAAAGGCACCCCTCGTCATACCGCCGAAAGGCGGTATCTTGTTGAACTTCGACGAGTATGGGGGAGATCCCGCGTTTCCGCGGGATGACGAAATGGGAGCGGGGTAGATCCCGCGTTTCCGCGGGATGACGAAAAAACTTGCAAATTCACAATTTGCTTATAGTATGGCTAGCATGGAAAAAGCAGGTGGATTTGTTTATATTATGACGAACCGAAAGAATGGTGTTTTGTATATTGGATCGACTTCTGATTTGGTTGGTCGCGTGTACGAACACAAAAAGAAAATGATCCCTAAAAGTTTTACTGCGCGATATAATCTTGATAAGCTTGTGTATTTCGAATGGTGGCCACGACTTGAAAATATGGTCGTGCGTGAACGTCAGATGAAAGAGTGGAACCGGAATTGGAAAATTGAACTGATTGAGAAAATGAATCCAGATTGGACTGATTTGTATGATGCTTTGTTGCATGCTAACGGTTATTCTTCGTTTGATGAATAATCGTCATACCGTACTATTCATTCGTCATCCCGGCGAAAGCCGGGATCTTGTCAGTCACGACGAGTGCAACAAGATCCCGCGTTTCCGCGGGATGACGAAAGGGGTACGGGGAGATCCCGCGTTTCCGCGTGATGACGGTTTTTATGAATAAAAAAACGGGCGCCTTGGCGCCCGCATTAACCACTTACACTACTTACTATTTCACCAACAATTCTTTCCCATGCGTTGTGACGTGGACTGTGTTGCCTTCGGTAATTGCGTCCGATAATATCAAATCTGCGACTTTGTCTTCGACCATTGATGTTATCAATCGCTTTAACGGGCGCGCGCCGAACACCGGGTCATATCCGTGTTCGCCAAGCCACTTTATCGCCGTATCCGATACATCCAAATCTATGCGTCGTGCCGCCAAACGCGCGCGCAATCCGCGCAGTTGGATTTTTACGATGTTCGACATGACATCTTTGCCCAACGGGTTAAAGAACACTATGTCGTCAATTCGGTTGATGAATTCCGGACGGAAATGTTTTTTCACCGCGTTCATGTCGGGCAGGTTGCTGGTCATTATTATTATCGTGTTCGTAAAGTTCACAACATGACCTTGGCCGTCAGTAAGGCGTCCGTCGTCCAGTATTTGCAAAAATACATTGAACACGTCCGGGTTTGCCTTTTCGATTTCGTCGAACAATAAAACTTGGTATGGGCGACGGCGGACCGATTCGGTAAGTACTCCACCTTGGTCATAGCCAACGTATCCCGGGGGTGCGCCGATTAAACGCGCAACCGAATGCGGTTCCATATATTCACTCATGTCGATTCGCGTCATTGCGGTGTCGTCGTTAAATAGGTATTCCGCCAATGCCTTGGCAACCTCGGTCTTGCCCACGCCGGTCGGGCCAAGGAACATGAAACTGCCCGACGGTTTGCGCGGATCGGACAGGCCCGCACGCGAACGGCGAATTGCGCGCGACACGACCGAAAGCGCTTCGTCTTGACCGTCAACGCGTTTGCGTAATTCGTCTTCGATGTTCAGTAATTTAGATTGTTCCGCGACCGTCAATCTTTCCGCCGGAACGCCCGTCCACTTGCTTACCACCGCCGCGATGTGTTCCGGTAAAACGGTTTTATATTCGCGCGATTCAGTGTTCATCTTTTTGATTTTTTCTTCCAATTCCGGAATTTTTCCGTATTGCAGTGCGGACGCTTTTTCATAATCGCCGTTGCGCATCGCCGTTGCAACCTCTGCCTTGGCGGCGTCAAGTGCCGCCATCGCGTCCGAAAGTCCGCGCATTTTTTCTTGTTCTGCGCGCCACTTTGCCGTCATTTCTTCGGACTTTTTTGCCGTTTCTGCAATCAGTTTTTCCAAATCGCTAAGGCGTTTTTTGGATTCTTCATCTTTTTCTTTCTTTAACGCCTGTTGTTCGATTTTAAGTTGCATTAAATGCCGGTCGACTTCGTCCAGTTCTTCGGGTTTCGACGCAACCTCTATACGAACGCGCGCCGCCGCTTCGTCAATAAGGTCGATGGCCTTGTCCGGCAAAAAGCGGTCCGTAATATAGCGATTCGATAAACGCACCGCCGCAACAAGCGCACTGTCCGAAATACGCACACCATGGTGACCTTCGTATTTTTCTTTTAAACCGCGCAAAATCGAAATTGTGTCGTCAACCGTCGGTTCGTCGATATATACGGGCTGGAACCGTCGCGCAAGGGCGGGGTCTTTTTCAATGTATTGCCGCTATTCGTCCAATGTCGTTGCACCCAAACAGTGCAATTCACCGCGCGCCAACATAGGTTTAATTAGGTTGCCGGCGTCCATGCTGCCTTCGCCTTTGCCTGCACCAACCAGTGTGTGCAATTCGTCGATGAACAAAATTATGCCGCCGTCCGCGTCTTTGACCGCCTTTAATATCGCTTTGAATCGCGCTTCGAATTGACCGCGGAACATTGCGCCCGCCATCAATGCGCCCATGTCGAGTGATAATAATTTCTTGTTCTGTAAATTTTCCGGAATGTCGCGCGAAATGATGCGTTCCGCCAAACCTTCGACAATTGCCGTTTTACCAACGCCGGGGTTGCCGATTAAAACAGGGTTGTTTTTCGTGCGACGCGATAGAACTTGGATTGTGCGGCGAATTTCTTCATCGCGCCCGATTACCGGGTCTAATTTCCCGTCCGCCGCGAGTTTTGTAAAGTCAGTCGTATATTTCGCAATCGCCTGTTCTGGGGTTTCTTGCATATTTTCTGGATCCATTTATGACTCCTTTTTATCGTTGCTGTATATATAATTATCAAAACTCTGTTTTCAAGCATATTGGAATAAAAACCGAAAAGATTACTTGACTTTGCGCGTTTTTTGTTATACATTATGCCGACATTTATAAAGGATTTGATATGCCACGTGTATGTAAAGTTACAGGTAAAAAAACAGAAGTCGGTATGAATGTTTCGCATTCTGAACGTCATACAAAGCGTACTTTCTTGCCGAATTTGCATGTGTTAAAGTTCCACAGTGATATTTTGGGACGTGATTTTTCGCTGCGTCTTTCGGCGGCGGGTTTGCGGACATTGACCAAGCATGGCGGATTGGATGCCTATGTCATGGCAAAGCCGATTTCACGCCTGACCCCGGAAATGGCGGAAATTAAACGCGCAATTATTAAAAAGAACGGCGCGCCCGCGAAACCGGCGAAAAAACCGGCGCACAAGGCGAACCGCAGCGCGCGTTTGGTGAAAAAGGTCGAAGCAAAGAAAAAGACCGCAAAATAAAAAGTCGTCTGGCCCTGTGGTGGAATTGGTAGACGCGCTTGACTCAAAATCAAGTTCCGCAAGGAGTGTCGGTTCAAGTCCGACCAGGGCCACCACCAGATTTTGTTAGCCTGCGCCAAAAGCGCAGGCTTAAAAAATTTGAGTGTCGTGCCGGAGTGCGTTTTATATTGTTTATTTGTGTGATTCTGTGATATAATTTCGCAGTAAAGAAAGGAGAAAAATATGAAAAAATTACTTTTGTTGCCGGTTGCGTTGTTATTTGTGGCGTGTGATCGTGTTGATATATCAAAATACCCCGAAGATGTTCAGGCTTGTTATAACGATGCGATTTATGATAAAGATAATTGCACAGAAAGTAAAAAGATTGTTGTTAAATACTGCGAGTGTGTAAGTGCGAAAAAAGCGACAATAAAGGCAGAAACCCCAGATGAAAGTTCAGCGTCATACGCTATACGCATGTTTGTAGAAAGACACAAAATTCGTGAAGAATGTGCCGAAAAAACTGGCTATACGTTTTGCAAAACTGAATATAAAGAAACAGGGTTGCTGTGTGAAGACGCAGAGCATAATTCCGCCGAAGCGCAGATTACTTTGGATGTTGATGCGAACAAGGAAATTGCCAATGTTGTTGTGAATGGTGAGCATATTGCGTTAAAATCTGAAGGTCAAAAGGACCCGACATATATCAGTTATTATGGGACAAATTCCGCGGGTGAGCAGGTAAAGTTGAATATCATTTTCACTGATGATAGGAAAGATATTCACTATATGCTGGGCATAAATTCTGAAGAAAGCACATACGGCTGTTTTAAGAAATAATAAAAAAGACCTTTGGAAACAAAGGTCTTTTTTTTACATCATAAACATCAGCAAAATGCCAATTCCGGCGATGATGATTGCGCCGATGGTCAATGGCCAAAAGAATTTTTTTACTATTGCGTTTGCACTTTCTTGGAAACGCCAAAGCAGGTAGCCCACGATTGCAAATCGACCAGTGCGCAATATCGCGGACAGTCCCAAAAACAAAACCGCCGGAAATCCCATAAAGCCCGCGCATATTGCCATAAGTTTATATGGAACCGGTGTGACCGCCGTCAAAAAGATTATTAAAACGCCATGGCGGATAAACAGACTTTGTGCAAGTTCGAATTTTTCCATGCTTGCAAAATTATTGATAAGCCATACGCCCACCGAATCGAACAGCCAAAGTCCAATGCAATATGCGATAATTCCACCGACAATCGACCCCAGTGATGCCGCAATCACGACCGGAAGCGCGCGCTTTTTATTCGCGATTATCGGTGGTGTCATGAAAACTTCGGGTGGAATAAACAAAAATATCGATTCGCATACGGTCAGGATAAATACGACCCATGTATACGCTTTGCTTTCCGCGCGTGCGAGTAAGTATTCCGAAACTTTCATAACTTTTGCCTTTGGCGTAAAAATTTTTCTTGATTATAGTTGAATATCTTATACCTTACAATACAATTATAGCAGTGAGTTCGTCAAATGAGAAAAAAGCAAACAGATTCAAATCGTAATGAACGTGTCGCGTCAAAGGTGCAAACTATTGTTGCGGAAATTTTGCGTAAAGATTATGCAGATGATCCGGTGATTTCCAAGGTGTCGCTTGTCGGGGCCGATGCGCATGGGGGGCTACAATTCGTGCGTTTGTTCTTTCATTGCCCGATTGTTGTTATTGATGCGGCTAAGCGCGCACTGGGTATCGAGACGCGGACGATTCGTTTTCAAATGGGACAGAAAATAGACCAAAAGTACGTGCCACAAATAAGGTTCACGTATGATGATACTTTGGAGAGGGCAGAGCGTATTGAAGAACTTTTGGAGAGAGTAAGCGAATAAATATGAAACAACAAAATATACGAAATTTTTCAATTGTTGCGCATATCGATCATGGAAAATCGACGCTGTCGGACCGGCTTATTGAAATGACGGGGGGATTGGAATCGCGCGAAATGAAGGCCCAGGTTTTAGATTCTATGGACATTGAACGCGAACGCGGAATAACTATAAAGGCGCAGACTGTGCGGTTGAACTATCGTGCGCGTGATGGTCAGGTTTATCAGTTAAATTTGATGGATACGCCGGGGCATGTTGACTTTTCGTATGAAGTGTCGCGGTCTTTGGCGGCATGCGAAGGTGCGCTGGTTTTGGTTGACGCGACCCAGGGCGTTCAGGCGCAGACTTTGGCGAACGCGTATTTGGCGTTGGATAACGATTTGGAAATGTTGCCGGTTTTGAACAAGATTGATTTACCGTCAAGTGATGTTGATGCAACGCGGGCGCAGATTTCCGATGTTATTGGACTGGACGCGGCGGATGCTATTGCGGTTTCGGGTAAAACCGGCGCGGGGGTTGCGGAACTGTTGGAAGAAATTGTGGAAAAATTGCCGGCGCCGCATGGCGATGAAAATGCGCCGACGCGTGCGTTGTTGGTGGATTCTTGGTATGATTCTTACCTTGGGGTTGTGGTGTTGGTGCGCGTGGTGGACGGAACTTTGCGATTGGGCCAGAAAATAAAATTCATTGCGACTGGCGCGGAATATACGGTTGAAAAAATCGGATACTTTACGCCAAAGATGGTAAATGTCGATTCGCTTTCCACCGGTGAAATTGGATTTATTATTACGGGTATGAAAACTATTCACGATTGCAAGGTTGGCGATACAATTGCCGATGCACGTGCGACCGTTGATGTGTTGCCCAGATTCAAACCGTCGGTGCCGGTTGTGTTTTCTTCGTTCTTTCCGGTGGAATCCGATGATTACCCAACTTTGCGCGAAAGTGCGGAAAAATTGGCGTTGAACGATGCGTCGTTTGTGTTTACAACCGAAAAGTCTTCGGCATTGGGGTTTGGACTCCGTTGCGGATTTTTGGGTTTGTTGCACATGGAAATCATCAGTGAAAGGCTGAATCGTGAATTTAACCTGAGTCTTATAAACACTGTGCCAAGTGTGCTGTACAAGGTTCATCTGCGCAACGGCGAAGTTGTTGATTTGGAAAATCCCGCCGATATGCCGGACATTACAAAGATTGAATATATCGAAGAACCATGGGTGCGCGCAACGATTATGATGCCTGATAAATACATGGGTGGAATAATGCAACTTTGTTCCGACCGGCGCGGTGTCCAAGAAAATATATCATATGTTGGAAATCGTGCGGTGTTGGTTTATAAATTGCCGTTGGCGGAAATAGTGTTTGATTTCTATGATCGCGTGAAATCGATTTCTTCGGGTTACGCGTCGTTTGATTATGTGGTCCAAGGGTACCAGCAATCTGATTTGGTAAAGGTTTCGATTCTTGTTAACGAAGAAAATGTAGAACCGCTATCATTTATGTGCCATAGGGGGTCGGCGGAAAAGCGGGGGCGGGCGATTGTTGAAAAGTTAAAAGACCTTATTCCGCGGCATCAGTTCAAGATACCGCTCCAGGCGGCGATCGGTGGAAAAATTATCGCGCGTGAAACAATCGCGGCGTATCGTAAAGATGTGACTGCAAAATGCTATGGCGGTGATATCACGCGTAAAAGAAAACTTTTGGAGAAGCAGAAAGAGGGTAAAAAGCGGATGCGGACGTTCGGTAATGTTGAAATTCCACAATCCGCGTTTATAAATGCACTTAAAGTATAAAAAGGAAAATGAAATGGCTATGTTTGTTACAAATCATAAATCTAAATGGCAAAGATTTGTTAAATCGTGTGCAGATGTTAGAGAAAAACGTCGTGATATACGGGAAACACGTAAAAAGATAACCGTGTGTTGTCAAAGAATTGATTATGATATGGAACGTCCAACGGGGTGTTTTGTGTGTTATAATACTGTTGCTTTTCCATGGTGGACCAAATCTCATCCGGCAAAAGATACAGAATTTGTTTCTGTGTGTCCAAAGATTGAGCAATACGGTCTTTGTTACGATTATGATTGTCCAATGATTGAAGATCGGGTTCATTATTGCTGGGCGGTATCAGATTTAGAACATTTGAAAGAAATACGTCGCGATTCTTTGCGCGGGCTTTTCAAAATTCAAAAAAAGGAACGTTAAGATGTTTTCTAAAAATGACATAGAAGAATATTTGTTGCTAAATAGAAACATTCGTGAAAAACGTCGTGAATTGCGTATGATCAAGATGGAAAAACTTGATGCGTACGATATTATATCGGCGGTAAAGGTAAATGATGGTGATATGCCTATGCCAAGGTTCGGTTTGTATTGCGTGATTACTAATTTGTATCGTCATGGTTCTGGAGTTGATGTATGCAAATGTCCGTTGTTTTTGGAAAAAGAGGGGTGTGTCAAAGATACTTGTCCTGGGAAATCTGCTAATAATATGTATATATCGGTCAAGTTGCAATGTGAACAATTAAGAAAAGAAATAGATATATTGTTGACGCAACGGCAACGCACGTGGCGCAAGTTGTGGGAACGTAATAAACAAAAGGCGTAATAGATGGTCGGCAATAAATATGCAACCAAGCAATATATTGCAAGTGGTGCACGTTTTGCACGCAATATGGTATCTTGGGCACCGTTAAAAGTTTCGCAATTGTGGACCTGTATACGGCTTAAAATGGACGCGCATCAGAAATTTGTTGTATTTGATGCTTTGAACGATAAAGTGGCCGGAATGGGCAGCTCAGATCATGGTTACGACGAAGTGGTTGCTGATAAACGAGCCGCTTATGCTGCATACGATGATGCCATTAAATTAGCAAATGCGGCATGGGCGAAATTCTGGGGGCGGAACAAGCAAAATAAATCGAAGTAATAAAAGCAGGGAGGAAAGGTTAAAATGGCGCATCAATTCTTTTTTAATCCGTATATTTTGGATAACCTTAATGCGCCATCGCGTGGATTTGATGTTGTCCAAGATATTTCGGAACCGCGATTGCGTCTTTATATAACAAGTCGCGGTGTTAAAACTTTCTTTGTGCGAAAGCGTATAAATGGTCGCGATCGGCGCGTTCTTATTGGTAAATATCCAGATATGGATATCGAAGAAGCGCGTGGGGCGGTCGCAAGTGTTTTGGACGATGCGTCAAAAAAGGTTTCGGTAAAACGCAAAAAAATTTTATTTTCTGACTTTGTGCAAATGTATTTAAAAAATCGTGTGCATCGGTCGGTTGGCTCTTATGATAAACTGGTGCGTTCGATAAATATGCATTTAAAGCCATTGTTTGATAAAAATATTTCGGATATAACCGCGGACGATATTCGTGAAACGATTGGGGGTATTCGGGGAACGGCGATTGCGGTGCGGATGCAAGAATTGTTGCAAAGTATTTTTCGCTATGCGATGGATTCCGGCTATGTTCGAACAAATCCGGTTTCAGAATTGCCGCGACAAAAAGAAAACCGGCGCGTAAGACCACTTAATAAGTATGGTTTGAATCGATTGATTGAATCGATAAAAAATTATCCTGATTCCACTATGCGGGCGGCGTTTTTAATGTTGATTTATGGCTTTGCACCGAAAAATCAGGTTTTTTCTATGCAGTGGGAAGATTTGGATTTTAACCGGTATATGTGGGGTGAACAGCCTTTGTCCGATATGGCGGTCGTTTTATTGCAAGATTTGCCCCAAGATGGTTATTGGGTATTCCCGGGACGTGGACACGGGCATTTGACCGACCCGCGTGTCGCCTGGGCGCGCATTGCGGTTGACGCAGAAATTCCGGATTTGACCATGGATGATGTTTATAAATTTATTGCGCGTCGCCTTACCTGGGCGGGGGACAAGGAAGATTTGCGCAATAATATGAACGAATTATTGGAAGATTTGTTGAATGTTGAATAAATTGTCGTTTTGTTAGGATTTGTTATAAACTCTTGACACAGTGGCGCGAAAATGATAGCTTTATGGCATATGTCATTGACTAGGTGACAAAAGGTTTAACAAAAATAAAGGATGAAAAATGTCAACTTTTGAAAAAGTAAAAAAGATTGTTGCGGATAAATTGGGCGTGGACGAAGCCAAGGTTACGGAAAGTGCCGCTTTCGTGAACGATTTGGGCGCGGATTCTTTGGATGTTGTAGAATTTGTTATGGAGGTCGAAAAAGAATTCGATATCACGATTCCTGATGATGCCGCCGCACAATTGGTTACGGTCGGTGATGCGGTAAAGTATATTGATGCGCATGCTAAAAAGGCCGCGTAAATTTATGGTTTTTGTTTTTTGTCCGTCATGCAAATGCATGGCGGATTTTTTTTCTGTATTTTTTGCGGAAAACATATTACTATATCGGCGTTATATATAACTTTATCAAAAGGAATTATAATATGAAAAGAGTTGTTATCACAGGTATGGGTATTGTTTCGCCGGTTGGGTGTGGCGTTGAACATGCGTGGAAAAATATAGTCGCGGGAAAATCCGGCGTGCGCAAGATTGAAGATTTTGATGCTTCGGATTTGGCATGTCAAATTGCCGGTGTGCCGGTTCATGGAACTGAACCGGGCATGTTTAATCCTGATGTCGCCGTTGAACCGCGTGACCAAAGAAAAATGGATAAATGTATTTTGTATGCGGTTGTTGCCGCGGACGAAGCGATTCGTGACGCAGGTTTGGACACATATACCGGGGACAAGGATCGTGTCGGTGTTTCAATCGGCAGTGGTATCGGCGGTTTGAACACTATTTATGAAAATTGCATTGAACTTGCGAACAGTGGTCCGCGGCACATCAGTCCGTTCTTTATTCCAAAGTGCATTATCAACATGGCAGCGGGACATGTTTCGATTAAATATGGTCTGCGTGGCCCAAATGTTGCGATGGTGACCGCGTGTGCGACCGGTGCTCACAGTATCGGTGAAGGCGCGCGTCTTATTCAACATGGTGATGCGGACATTATGGTTTGCGGTGGGTCCGAAGGCGCGGTCGGTAAAATTGGTGTTGCGGGCTTTTCGGCGATGAAGGCGTTAAGTACGCGCAACGATGATCCGGAACATGCATCGCGTCCATGGGATAAAGACCGCGACGGTTTCGTTATGTCCGAAGGTGCGGGCGTTTTGGTTTTGGAAGAATATGAACATGCCGTCGCGCGTGGTGCAAAAATTTATGCCGAAGTTGCCGGTTACGGCCTGTCGGGTGATGCGTATCATATAACCGCCCCGGCGGAAGGTGGCGAAGGTGGCGCGCGTGCGATGATGGCGGCGTTAAATGATGCGGGATTAAAACCGGCGGATGTTGATTATATCAATGCGCATGGAACATCAACGGGACTTGGCGATGTTGGCGAATTGACGGCGGTGAAAAAATTGTTCGCGGGAACAAACGCATGCATGTCTTCGACTAAGTCTATGACGGGACACTTGTTGGGTGCCGCCGGCGCGGTAGAGGCGATATTCTGTACACTTGCCATACGCGACGGAATTGTGCCACCGACAATCAATTTGGAAAACCCAATTGATGAAGTTGGCGATTTCGACTTGGTTCCGAACAAGGCAAAGAAACGCACGGTCGATGTTGCGTTGTCTAATTCATTTGGATTTGGCGGAACAAATGCATCGTTGGTGTTGAAAAAAGTGAACTAATCAATGGGCGATAAAACTTATAAATATCCGAAAATTTGGTTCAAAAATAATTTAGTGGCTGTTCCGTCCAGTGTACCTTGGAAGTGCGATTCATGTGTGTTTCGTGGGGCGGCGCCTTGTCCAAGAATGATGTGCACGTATTTCGATGATGAAACGGGCTTGTTGGTATCGGTGTATTGGACGGGTAAACAAATAAAAGTGAATTTTTGTGCATGGCCAGAGTTGATGGATTGGTTTAATTCCACCCCACCGGCGATGATAAACGATATTGTTGCCGATGTTATGAACCAAGCGGTAAAGAAAGAACAGGAAAACACGCGGTAAAGCACCGCGTGTTTTTTACTTTTCTTCGTCTTTGCCAAGACCGATGGTTTTTTTCGCGCTGTCCAGTGTGCGAATCAATGCGCGACGGATTTT
>JAZLCM010000079.1:0-1984 GCA_045614245.1 Candidatus Enterousia sp. | reverse complement strand
GTCCAACGCGGGACCACAAGGCGCAGTCCAAAATGTTTTCGCCGTATTCGCGAAACCAAAATCAAACACTGGAAAATTCCGGACAAAACGACCGTTACCGCCATTATATATAAAACCGTATTTGATGCGCCGATTGACATGGAAACAAGTAATGCACCAATTAGCATGATATTCAACAAGACCGGCATAAACGCCGCCAACATAAAACGCGAAAAAGCGTTCAAAACCGCCGATAAAAACGCCGCCGAGCAAACAAAAATCACATAGAAAAACATTATGCGCGATATGACGACGGTCAATTCCATCTTACCCGGGACATCGGCAAAGCCCGGCGCCAAAATCCATACAACCAACGGCATAAATATTTCAAAGACTATTGTGATTCCAAGTAAAACAACCATCAACCACGAAAACACATTTTTTGCAAAAGATTCATCATGCTTGGAATCCGCATACATTGGAATAAAAATTGCGGAAAGTGCACCTTCGCCCAATAAATCACGAAATAAATTTGGCAATTTGAATGCGGCAAGGAAAATATCGGAAAGCCGCCCCGCGCCCAAAACACGTGCAATCAGCATATCACGAACGAATCCGAATATGCGACTTATGCCCGTCATAAGACCAACGCCGAAAATATGTTTGCCAATTTTCATAGTTTGGATTATACTAAACACGAACAACCAAAATCAAGACAGGAATAGAAAGAAATGAAAAAATTATTTTTACCACTTTTGTTGGTCATGGCGCTTGTCGGATGCAACGGGGACGCCGATAAAATCATCACTAACCAATCTATCACCGAAATATATGACGAAGCATACGGTGAATTCGACAAGAAAAACTATGACGATGCCGCCGAAAAATTTATGCGTGTGGAAACACAATACCCCGCAAGTGAATGGGCGGCAGATGCGTTGATTATGGCGGCATATTCGCAATATTTGGATGATGATTTTGCCGGTGCAATTCTTACCGCCGACCGGTTTATGCGCTTCCACCCGGGACATAGGGACGTTCCGTATGTGCTTTACCTGCGTGGCATGTGCTATTATCGCCAGGTAAGTGATGTGCGCCGCGAACCGGGAATGTCGGTGTACGCGTTGCAACAGTTTCAACAGATTGTCGATCGCTTTCCGCGTTCGCCGTATGCCGAAAACGCAAAGAATAAAATCAATATCTTGAAAAACTATATCGCGGGCAAAGTTATGTATTCTGCGCGTAATGATATGCGCAAAGAAAACTGGGCCAGTGCGATTACTAAATTCCAATCGATTATTACCGACGCACCGGAAACGGTCATGCCCGAAGAAGCAATGTATCGATTGACCGAAGCATATACCGCAATAGGTCTGACCGAGCAAGCCGACGGTTACGCCGAAATGTTGAAACTGAATTTTCCCGATGGCAAATGGACGAAAAAGTTGGAAAACAAATAACCGATGCGAAACCTGACCGACCAAGATATTGCCGAAATGATTGGCACAGAATTTTCACCAACCGATGACGATGTGCGCCGGCGGGTACGGACAGAGTTGCCTTTATCAACGCGGATTCCAAAGCCCATCCGTGTTCCGGTACATGCGCCACTGGGTTTACACATGAAAACCATTGAAGAATCTTGGGATGAAATTATGGAACTTGCGGTATCCGGTGTGAAAACCGCAACCATTATTACGGGTGCAAGTGGAATACTTAAAATCAAATTCCAAGAATGGGTTCGCGAAAGTTTGCTTTCGCCGTACATCATTTCATGCACGCCATTGAATAACGGAAGTTTCGCGGTAAAATTTCGCAGGTTAAATAATGACTAGCGGCACATTTTATGTCCCGGTTCAATAAAGTTTTTCGGATTTACGGCATTACCATTTTTCTTTACCGCATAGTGCAAATGCGGGCCGGTGCTTGCGCCGGTGTTTCCGGTTTTGCCAATAAGACAGCCCGCGGAAATTTGCTGGCCCCGCGTTACAGAAACCTGATTCAG
>JAZLCM010000078.1:0-3015 GCA_045614245.1 Candidatus Enterousia sp. | reverse complement strand
TGAAAAAGATAAAAAGGTTCGTGTTGCCAAAAAATCTGGGGTCGAACTGTAAAAAAACTGTCCCGCTGTTACGGGAAATAACGTTAAGGATAAAAAATGCAAAGCAGATTGCGTGAAATTTATGAAAAGGAAATTGTGCCTGAATTGGTCAAAGAATTCGGATACAAAAATATGTTGGCGGTTCCAAAACTGTCCAAGATTGTTTTGAATATGGGTGTGGGCGAAGCGGTTTCTGATAAAAAGAAACTTGATGCCGCGGTTGTGGATTTGACCGCGATTGCCGCACAAAAGCCTGTTGTTACACATGCAAAGAAATCTATCGCTACGTATCGCTTGCGCGAAGGTCAGGCGATTGGGACCAAGGTCACGTTGCGTGGGAAACGTATGTATGATTTCCTTGATAAATTAATTACGGTTGCATTGCCACGTGTCAAGGATTTTCGTGGGCTTTCCAAATCAAAGTTTGATGGTCGTGGAAATTATGCCTTTGGTGTCAAAGAACATTTGATATTTCCGGAAATTTCCATTGATAAAATAGATTCCATTCGTGGTATGGATATTGTTATCGCGACGACTGCGAAAACGGATGACGAGGCGCGCGCATTGCTGACTAAAATCGGCCTGCCGTTGGTATTGAAATAATAAAAGGGACAAAAAATGGCTAAATTAGCGTTGATAAATAAACAAAAAAGACGTGAAAAAATGGTTGCCAAGTATGCACCAAAGCGTGCCGCGCTTAAGGCAAAAATGTCACGCAATTCTACACCAGAAGAACGCAAAGAGGCAATGTTGGGAATGGCAAAATTGCCGCGTAACGCAAATCCGACGCGTTTGCATAATCGGTGCAGTGTTACCGGACGTGCACGCGGATTTTTCCGTATGTTCGGTCTTTGCCGTCAGCAGGTTAGAACCCAGGCGTCCGAAGGTAAATTGCCAGGTGTGCGCAAGTCAAGTTGGTAAAGTTAAACATGCCGATTGTGGACAATGCAATCGGTTAGAATAGGAGTAAAAGATGTCATTATCACACCCAATTGGAGATATGGTCGCCCGTATACGTAATGGTCAAAACGCGGGCAAAGAAACCGTAACTGTTCCAAACAGCAAACTACGTGCCGCGGTTTTGGCGGTATTGAAAGAAGAGGGCTTTATCGAAGATTTCCGCAAGGAAGAAATCGATGAGCATCGTTCAAATTTGATCGTCGTGTTGAAATATGTCGGCGGAAATGGTGCAATCCAAGAAATTTCTGTGGTTTCAAAACCGGGGCGTCGTGTTTATTCCGGCGCTGCGAAAATGCCACGCGTTTTGAACGGACTTGGGATTTCGATTGTGTCGACCCCGCATGGCGTCATGACGGATCACAAGGCGCGCTTGATGAATGTCGGCGGTGAAGTGTTGTGCAAGGTTATATAATTAAAAGGATGTAATTATGTCAAGGGCAGGAAAATATCCAGTTAAATTGATTGATGGTGTGGTTGCATCTTTGGATGGCGACAAACTGGTTATCAAAGGGCCAAAAGGTGAATTGACCGTCGCGATGAATACGAAAAATTCTTCGCTGGTTGATGTCAAGGTCGAAGCTGGTCAGGTTGTTGTTACACCAAAAGATGCCGAAGATAAAGATTCGCGCGCGATGTGGGGAACAATGACACGCAATATCCGCAATGCGGTCGAAGGCGTGACACATGGCTTTTCCAAGGCGATGTATATGAAGGGCGTTGGATACAAGGCATCGGTCAGTGGTAAAAAATTCACTTTGGTTGTCGGCTTTTCGCATGATGTCGTTATGGAAATTCCGGACGGTTTGACCGTAACTATGGGCGAAACACCGACTGAATTTACCATCAGTGGTAATGACAAATGTGCGGTTGGCTTGTTCGCGGACAAGGTTCACAAAATCCGCAAAATGGACCCGTACAAGGCAAAGGGCATCTTCTATAAGGGTGAAAAAGTTCGCCACAAAGAAGGTAAAAAGAAATAATAGTTAAAAATTTCCGCTGTTACGGGAATTGGAAAAAAGGAAAAAAAATGTTGAAACATTTATCTACACAGGAAAGACGCAAGTTGGTGACACGTGTTGCGTTGAAAAAGAAAAATCCTGGGAAAATTCGTCTGTCGGTTTTCCGCAGTGGGCGTCATATTGAAATTCAGGCCATTGATGACGTGCATGGTCGCACTATTTGTGCTGCATCGTCCAAGGAAAAAGGTTTCAAAGGAAACGGTTGGAATGTCGCGGGTGCCGAATTGGTTGGCAAGGCTTTCGCGGAACGCGTTGTCAAGGCAAAGATTGCGGATAACTGCTATTTCGACCGCGGTGCGTATCGCTATCATGGTCGTGTAAAGGCATTGTGCGAAGCGATTCGCGCGGGTGGCGTTAGAATCTAAATATAAATACGGAGTTTATAAATGGCACGTTTTGATGATAAAAAATTACAGACAGATAATTTAGTAGATAAATTGGTTTCTGTGAACCGCGTTTCAAAAACTGTGAAGGGCGGTAAGAATATGTCTTTTTCGGCGTTGGTCGTCGTTGGTGACAAGGCGGGCAAGGTTGGCTTTGGCAAAGGTAAAGCGTTGGAAGTGCAATCCGCCGTTCAAAAGGCAACCAAGGCCGCCAAGGCGAAAATGATTCGCGTTCCACTGAAAGAAGGTCGCACATTGCATCATGATATTTCCGTCAAATATGGCGCAAGTAAATTGGTTTTGCGCAGTGCGGTTCCCGGTACCGGTATCATTGCGGGTGGTGCGTTGCGTGCGGTGTTCGATTGTTTGGGCGTCCAAGATGTCGTTGTGAAATCCCAGGGTGCAAACAATCCAAACAACATGATTCGTGCGGTGTTCCTTGCATTTTCAAAGATGAATTCGCCAAAGACGGTTGCGGCGCGTCGTGGTAAAACGGTTGCGGAAATCGTTGCGGGTCGTGATGGCAGAAAGGTTGCCGAAGAAGCGACGGAAGACAAATAATAAAACAATATAATTTCCGCTGTTACGGAAATTGGACAAAAGGAAAACAAAAT
>JAZLCM010000077.1:0-4572 GCA_045614245.1 Candidatus Enterousia sp. | reverse complement strand
CGACATTTTGGAAACCGCACGCGTTATCGCACATGAAAGCAAGATATTAGATGACGATAAAGATATCGCCATAACTGCAACCGAATTCGACAACATGTCGGATAGCGCGGTTCGGCGAATCTTGCCACGCATACGCGTAATTGCGCGCGCGACGCCACATACCAAATTGCGGCTTGTGGAAATTGCGCAAAAAATGGGGCTTTGCATCGGTATGTGTGGCGATGGCACGAACGATGCGCCGGCATTAAAGGGCGCAGATGTAGGCTATGCCATGGGCGACAGTACCGATGTATGCAAAGAAGCCAGTGATATTATTATTACCGACAATAACTTTGTGTCGATTGGCAACAGTATCATGATGGGTCGCACATTTATGCACAATGTAACCGGATTCTTGCGTTTCCAGTTGCCAATAAACTTTATTCTGCTTTGTTTGTGCGTAGTGTTTCCGTTGATTGTCGGCGTCAGCGCATTAATGGCGGTTCAGATTTTAATTATAAACATAGTAATTGACAGTTTGAATTCACTTGCGTTCGGGGGCGAACCACCGCGTGCGGAATACATGACCGAACCACCCGCCGGTAAAAATGCACCACTTGTTTCACCTGATACTATCGCGGGCGTTATATGGACAACAATTGCCGGAATTTTCATATTTGCGATAACACTAACCGAACCGTTCCAGTCGATATTTAGCACGCCCGAAACATATATGTCGGCACGATTTGCATTGATTATAATCATGGCAATGTTGAACGGATTCTGTGTCCGGGTGCGCGGTTTTGATATCTTTTCTGGACTTTCAAAAAATCCAATGTTTATGATTGTTGCCGGGGTTGTGTTCGCCGGTGTGTACCTGTGCGTAACATTTGGCGGAACAATGCTGGGGCTTGGCCCTATGACATCGATACAGTGGCTGACCGTCGTCGGTCTGGGGCTGTTGATAGTTCCAATAAACTTCATCTATAAAATATTGAGATAGAAAAAACTTGAAATCCAGCTTTCAAATGATAAAATCCACCCCCGGACACAAAAAAGGGTTTTATATGTATTACTACAGAGTGGAAATGGGCGAACTGTACGATTCGCCGTATAAGTCAGAACTGATACAAATGTACGCGGCGCTAAAGTTGTACCCTGTTAAAATATCGTATCCCGATGGGCAGCCGTCAAACCGCCCAAAAACCAAAGAAGAACGGTGGGAATTGGAAAATTGGAAGTGGAATAATAATTTTACAACGATATATAACATTGGTCCTTGTAAAATCGAACATTACGACCCAAAGAAATTATATATGGAAGTACCTGCGACCCAGGAATTGCGATTTTATACGCCTAGTAAGTCATTTGATTTTGCATCATTGCATTATTATCATGAAACAGACGAGATAAAAGATCCGGACAAGAAAGTATTTTTACAACTATACCAAAACACCAAACACAAATTATTCGGTAGATCATTTACAAATCCGTTTGATAAATATATGCAAACACATATATCTGAACTTCAATCATATGCGTGTAATTCACTAAATCAAGAACAAGCAGAATTGGTGTTTACCCAATTGAAACTAATTGAATCGTTGTTAGGATTGCAAAAAGCATAACGAACATTTTCCAAATGCCACTAACACTAACCACTAACACTAAAACACTTGCTTTTTCAAAAAAAATGATTTATATTATGCCGGCTGAATAGAATCAGAACTGATTAAGCATCGGTGCGTTTTGGTCCCGGCGTGATAAGGTTTCTGTCAAATGTTCGGCACAAATAAAAAACCAAAAGGATTAAATTATGGCAAGAGATGGGGCAAAACGTAATACCCGTAAACTTAAAATCGGACGCCGTTTGGGCGTAAATTTGTGGGGTCAGGCAAAATCACCCTTTAACAAACGCAAATATAAACCGGGTCAGCATGGACCGACTTCGCGTGGCGGAAATATGACCGACTATGCAAAACAGATGCGCGCGAAACAGACCCTGAAAGGATACTATGGCAATATCGGTGAAAAAAAGTTCCGTGCATATTATCTTGAGGCGGACAATATGCGTGGCGATACTCCGGATAACCTTATCGGTTTGCTTGAACGTCGTTTGGATGCGGTCGTGTATCGTGCAAAGCTTGCACCGACCGTCTTTTCTGCGCGTCAATTGGTAAGCCATGGTCATATCTATGTCAATGGCAAGCGTGTAAAGATTGCATCGTACCAGGTTAAACCGGGCGATGTCATCACCGTCAGTGACAAAGCGAAACAAATGCCGTTGGTTGTATTGGCGTTGGAATCTGGCGAACGTAATACACCGGATTACATCAATGTGGACAGTGCGAACTTTGTCGCGACATTTACGCGTGTGCCGTCCTTTGCTGATGTGCCGTATCCGGTTCAAATGTTTCCTGAATTGGTCGTCGAATTTTATTCACGTTAATGTTGGAAATGTTTGGGAAAAAATCAAAAATCCGCCAGTTCGGCGGATTTTTCTTTGCTTTTTTACAAATAACATTGTATAATAAATGCAATAAAAAATGGATTGTAAAATGTCCGAATCGAAAATTTTTTTAACGGGAATAAAGCCGACTGGAACGGTGCATTTGGGCAACTATATCGGCGCACTGCGGCAAATTCGCGATATTTCGCGTGACAACAAGACGATCGTCTTTGTTGCGGATTTGCATGCGCTGAACATTATGCATAATGCCGCGGATGTGCAAAGGCATACATATGAAATCGCCGCAATAATTATGTCGATTGGCGTGAATATGGATAATGTTTTGCTGTTTCGGCAATCTGATGTGCCGGCGGTGTGTGAATTGTCGACAATCCTTACCAATGTCACGCCCAAGGGGTTGATGGATCGTGCCCATTCGTACAAGGCGGCGGTTGATCGTAATACTGCGGCTGGTGTGGACGCGGATGCGGGTGTGAATATGGGCCTGTACACATACCCGATTTTGATGGCAGCGGATATTTTGCTTTATGGTGCGGACATTGTTCCCGTTGGCGCGGACCAGAAACAACATGTAGAGTTTGCACGCGATATTGCTGGACACTTTAACGCGATTTATGGCGATGTTTTAAAATTGCCGGATGCGCGGATTTTGCCGGATGCGGGAATTATACCGGGACTTGATGGTCGGAAAATGAGCAAGTCGTACGATAATGTAATTCCACTTATGGCGGGGGCGACGGAATTAAAAAAGAAAGTTATGCGCATTATTACCGATAGCAAGACACCCGAAGAACCAAAAGATCCGGAAACTTCGACGATTTTCGGGCTTTATCGTCATTTTGCGAACCCAAAGGAAACCGAAAAGTTCGCCGAAATGTTCCGCGCGGGCGGTATGGGATATGGTACGGCAAAAACAATGCTGTATGAAAGGATTGATTCTGTGTTGGCGCCTATGCGGGAACGTTATGAATACCTTATGTCGCATACCGATGAATTGGATGCGGTATTGTCATGCGGGGCGGAAACTGCGCGCAAAATTGCCGAAAAAACTTTATCGCGTGTCCGTCGCGTAACACTTGGCAAGAAATAAAAAAAGAAAGGAGAAAAAGATGAATAATAAAATACTTGGAATTGGTGTTGCCGCAGTATGCGTTTTGGTGTTGGGCTGGGCGGCGATTGACCGCTTTGCGGCGCCACGAACAATCAGTGTTGATGGCGAATGCCTTACATCTGTGCCAAAGGATAGAACTGCGATAACATTGCGCGTAAGTGTGACGGATAAAAGCGCGGCAAAATCTATGAAAATGGCGTCGTCCAAGGTCGCCGAAATAAACGCGTTTTTGAAAACTTTGGATGTCAAGGTTCAAACCAGTGAATTTAATTCTTATGAAAAATCCGAATGGAATCACACGAAACAGAAATCCGAATTTGTTGGAATTGAAACGACAATCGCGCTTGATGTATCGGCAAATGATATTGATGCAATCGAAACTGTTTTGAATAAATTTGCGGGTGCCGATGATGTTTTTGTAACGAACCTGCGTATGTTTACTTCCGCCGAAACGATGAAGCCTGTGTTGGAATCATGCCTTGGGACGGCGGTGGAAAATGCACGCGACCGCGCAAACGGACTTGCGGCGGGCGTTGGTAAAAAGGCGGGCAAAATGCTTGCGGTTTCGTATAACACAGGTGGAAATTACACCGCACCAACCGCGAATTTTCGCATGGCAAAGGCGGAAATGGCGGCAATGGATACGGGTTCGGGCTATGTCGGTGGCGCATTAACGGGCAAAGATACCGATGTTTCCGTTCGCGTGTCGGCAGTTTTTGAAATCAAATAAATTATGCAAGATATAATTGACGAATTTATCGAATACCTGGTTAAAACGCGGAACTATTCAATGCATACTGCGGTGGCGTATCGGACGGACATTGTGGATTTTGTTGAATTTATGACGCGTTTTTCCGGGGAAGATTTAGCGTACGCAAATCTTGGGCAAATCGATACAATCGCTTTTCGTGCGTGGCTTGCCGACCGGCAAAAACGTGAACTTTCGTTTAAATCAACGGCGCGCGCGTTATCTTCGGTGCGCGGGTTGTTCAAATATATCGCGAAATATCAT
>JAZLCM010000076.1:0-1807 GCA_045614245.1 Candidatus Enterousia sp. | reverse complement strand
AACAATCGGTTGCATTGTTGACGGGACCGAACATGGCGGGAAAGTCTACATATTTGCGACAAAACGCATTGATTGTTGTTTTGGCACATATGGGGTCTTTTGTTCCGGCTTTGCGCGCAAAAATTGGTATTTGTGACCAGTTGTTCAGTCGTGTCGGTGCGTCGGATAACTTGGCGGCGGGTCAATCGACATTTATGGTCGAAATGGGCGAAACCGCGAACATATTGCGTCGTGCTACACCACGTTCGTTTATAATCTTTGATGAAATTGGTCGTGGAACCGCGACTTATGATGGTATGGCAATTGCCCAGGCGGTATTGGAATACCTTGATATGCTTGGTGCGCGAACATTGTTTGCAACGCATTATCATGAACTAACTGCGCGGGTTGCATCGAACGGTGGCGAATTAGAAAATGTTTCATGTTTAACAATTGATGTGCGCGAACATAATAATGAAATTGTGTTTATGCATCGTATAATTCCGGGTGTGGCAAGTCGTTCATATGGTATTCATGTGGCGAAAATGGCGGGTATGCCGGAATCGGTGGTTGCGCGCGCCGAAGGTGTCTTGGCGGGCTTAGAGCAGGGCGCACCACAACCAAGCCGTGTGTCACCGATTAAATCGACGAAAAAAGGCGGGGCGCCAATGGTGCATTCGCCGGATGGTGAACCACCACAATTATCGTTATTTGAATAATGGGGTGCAAAGATGGATGGATTTGTTATTTTGGATAAACCATCAGGTGTGTTTTCGAAAACTGCGGCTATGCGGATTGCGAAAATCTTTGGCACCAAAAAGAACGGACATATCGGCACATTGGACCCAATGGCGTCCGGGGTTTTACCAATTGCGATTGGAAATGCGACGAAAATGGTGCCTTTTATCGAAGATTTTTGCGACCGAACCAAGGAATATATTTTTACTGTGCGTTTTGGTTTTGAAACGGATACACTTGATACAACCGGCACTGAAACCAAAAGAACCGATATTATTCCTAATGAAAACGCGGTGCGCGGTGTTTTGCATAAATTCATCGGGCATATTACACAAATACCGCCAATATACAGTGCGGTACATATTTCCGGTGTTCGCGCATATGAATTGGCGCGTGCGGGGAAAACACCCGAAATTCCGGCACGTAGTGTCGATGTTTATGAACTTGAATTGACTGAAGTTGATGGCGAAAGTTGGCATTTTCGTATGCGTTGTGCGCCCGGAACATATGTTCGCAGCATCGCACGCGATATCGCGCATGCGTGTGGAACGGTTGCGACGGTTAGTATGATACGCCGCACGCAAACAAGTGGTTGGACATTAAAAAACGCGGTTGCACTTGATTTCTTGGAAAATTTGTTTAATAATGGCGATGGCGTTAGAAAATATTTAATGCCGGTGGATTCTGGACTGGGGGACATTCCGGTTTTGAATCTGGATACCAAGGCTTGTCGTTTATACAAAAACGGCGGGTTTATCAAGGTGGCGTCTGCGAACGGATTATATCGTGTCTATTGCGGTAAAAAGTTTATCGGCATAGGCAAGGTTGATTCTGAAACATTACGTCCAAAACGAACAATTTAAAAATAAAAAGGAAAAAACAATGTCCATAACAAAGGCAAAAAAAAGCGAACTTATCAACGCATTTAAAACAAGTGATAAGGATAACGGTGGTTCTGTGGAATCTCAGGTTGCGGTTCTTACCGAACGTATTCGCAATTTGACGGAACACATGAAATCAAATCACAAAGATGAACATTCTAAACGTGGTTTGTTGCTGATGGTCAACCGTCGTAAGAAATTGCTTGCAT
>JAZLCM010000075.1:0-2456 GCA_045614245.1 Candidatus Enterousia sp. | reverse complement strand
ATCAACCAGATTTTAATTGGTGATTGCATAGAAGTTATGCGCGAAATTCCCGATGGGTCGGTTGATGCAGTATTTGCGGATCCGCCATATAATTTGCAACTTGGTCAAAAAACACTTTATCGCCCCGAAGATCAAACGGCGGCGCGTGCGGTGCGGGACACATGGGATGCGTTTGAATCACCCGCGGAATATAATAAATTCACACGCGCATGGATGTCCGAATGCAAACGTGTACTGAAACCCGACGGCGCAATGTGGACAATTGGTTCGTATCACAATGTGTTCCAAGTCGGCGCGATTATGCAAGACCTTGGGTTTTGGATTTTAAACGATATTGTATGGGTAAAAACAAATCCTATGCCGAATTTTCGTGGCACACGATTTACCAATGCACATGAAACTTTGATTTGGGCAACGCCACGTAAAACGGGAAAATATACATTCAATTATGAAACCATGAAGAAACTAAACGGCGGGAAGCAAATGCGTTCTGATTGGGACATGAACATTTGTTTGGGCGAAGAACGATTAAAAGACGAAAACGGCAAAAGTTTACACAACACACAAAAGCCGATGGATTTACTGCGTCGCGTAATTTTGGCATCGACCAAGCCGGGCGACATAATTTTGGACCCATTTATGGGTTCGGGCACAACCGCCGCCGCCGCGCGCGAATTGGGGCGCAAATTTATCGGAATTGAACGCGAAGAATCATATGTCATGGCGGCACGCACACGTGTTGCAACCATTACACCAATCGACCTTTCAAATATCGAAGTTTCAAAACCAAAGCGCGACGAAATTCGCGTTGCATTCCGCGAACTTATTGACGGCGGCTTGCTTTACGCCGGTCAAACATTGGTCAGCCCGCGTGGCGAACGCGTAATGATTGCGTCCGACGGAAATTTGGTGCACAGTTTATATGGCAAAGCATCGATTCATGTCATGGCGGCGCGAATCCAACATTGCCAAAGTTTTAATGGTTGGGATTATTGGTCGGCACAAAAGCGCGACGGCAGTCTTGTTTCAATCGACGAATTACGCAAGTATGTCCGCAATATCAAATCGGGCATCAAAAAAGCCGCATAAAAATCAGTGTTAGTCCGTCACGACCGCGGCGCGGCGTGCCGCGACGGGTGTAAGTGTTAGTGATTAATAAATCACCCACGGGGCAAGCCCCGGGGCATCACGCTTGCAGAGTGGAACACGGTTGCGTTTCGCAACCGTGTTTTCTACCACCCAATTGAGCGGGGAAATTTTTTAATATTTCTCTAAATGACAATCATCATCTATAAAAAACGATTCCACACTTCCCTTTTTTTCTCTCTGTGCATCTTCATAAATATCCTGAACACTCCTATGAGAGACAAGGTTGTAATTCTGATCATGTAAATTTGATATAAATTGCTTTATATACATTCCTTCTGCATCTACAAGTCTAGCAAAATCCCCCATATCGGCGCACTCCGACTCTGTAACATTTTTACATACAACACCCCCATTCTCATCGTGGGTTATCTCCTTTCCGTACGCCCAGCACACTGCTTCTGCTCCATTTTGACTGCTACCAAATTTTATAACCTTGTAATCAAGGTCTGTAGTTTTGATTGCGATTTTATTATCACCAAGATATTTTAATTCCTGAATACCGGTACCCAACACATTCTTCACATATCTTCCTATTAACAAATTGGCATAAGAACCTTCCGGTTTGCTCACCTCATAAGCGTGTATACAATACACATCATCATAACTGTATGAAGTACATGGATCAATCCGCGCACAAAATTGTGTCTTTTCAACCCAAACATGTGTATCGGAATGTCGCTTGCACATAGCGATACGATCTTCTAAACTAGGTTCCGCATTTGCAACATTTATAACGGCTAACCCAGCAACCACAGACAACAAAGTTTTTTTCATTTTTTTCTCCTTTTGTTTTGTTGTTTTATCAATTACAAGGGCAATCCGGACATTCGTAATGCAATTCACAATACTCATCACATGGCCAATGATATTCACATTCGGCGGAAATTTTCTGTTGCACTGTACGCGTATCCGTTTTTAGTACATCCGACGACACGCCGCCGCCAAAGGACACGCCGCCGGATTTGGATTGTTCGATTTTCTTTATTTCGTTATGCAATTTGATATTTCCAACTACACCAACACCCGTTGCGCCAAGTGTTGCAATGCCCGCAATTTTATAACCACGCGTGTTTTGTTCGCACTCCGCAATTTGTTTTTTCAATTCATCGCGCCGTTGTTCCAATTCCTGTATTTGCATATCGATATAGTCCATTTCACCGTATGCGGAAACGCATGCAAACATTCCAACCAACAAAAGAATTTTACTTTTCATCTTTTGCCCCTTCGGTTGGTTTGTTATTTGATTTTTCTTTTTTAAGGTTATTAAGTTTTACGCCCTGCACTATTGCCGCGGTGCCGGTTGCAAC
>JAZLCM010000074.1:0-5272 GCA_045614245.1 Candidatus Enterousia sp. | reverse complement strand
CCGCGTTCGCGTCCAGCAAGTATTTCTGCATAACACTGCGGCGCGCATCTGCAACCGGTCCGCGCAGGTTTTCATACGGGTCGCTTGAAGAAGAATACCCAAGACAAGATGCCGTCGCCGCCGAACCGATATTGCTGCGTTCGTTCAATGTTACATCGCCCGACGAAGAAATCGTAACTTTGCTGTTGTAATTGAATGGACAAGACGATGTTGCACCGTTTGCACAACGTCCGCCCGACGGCGGTGTGCCACAGCCTTCGTATATTCCGTTAAAGCAAGAATCCAACACGCGTGCACAAACATTATTATGCGCATAGCGGAACAAATCATAACCCCATGTTTCCGCCAAGGTGTCGGTTGTTTCTTCGTTGTATAACGCCGCCGCCGAACCGCTGATTCCGTTCAAAACCTCGGTCAAATCGACAATTGCGGTACTTAAAAGTCCCGTATTATTTGCCAAAATTGTGTTGGTGTTTTCCTTTACCTGGTCCGCCCACGACGCAAGCGAAGCCAGTATATCGGAACCCGCGCCATCAAGATTTTTGACATTAAATCCATAAATTTCTTCACTTGTACAATAAGACGGCGCCACAGAACAAGAACAACTGTTGTATTCGCCATGGCTTTGACACCATGTTTTCATTTCTTCGGCATCGCACGCGGTGCCCGCGGTCCCCGCCTTGTCCATATGTGAAACTTCGCGCCACGAAGCACAGTTCATAACCATTTCCGCATCGGTCAGTTGGAATGCCGCGCTAACTTCTTTACCCTTGTTCGCAATAAGCAATGCCAATTGTCCAGAAATTTTAATCAATTCTTCATTTGCGGATTCAAGTGCGCTTTCCGCCTCGGCAAAAGCCTTTACACGACCGGCACACGCACAACGACGTTGCGCTTCATTACGGGCGGTGCAAATTTCGTCCATGCATGTATAGTAAGATTCTAAACAGTTGCTATACGCATCTGCAGAAATAAGCCCCGTCGAAGAATCGATAATACTTGTGTAATTGCCGGTGTAAAGTTTGCTGTTCAAATATGTGTAATACGTGCCACTTACGGTTTTTGTTCCACGAATAGCGTCCCCCGATAACGACACGCGCGCGGCACCCGTCGCAGTATTGTTTGTTGTCGCGGTGCGTGCGCGAACATTGCGTGTTGCAGTTGTTGTTCCGCGTGAAGACCGGCGTGCCAATTCGCGTGTCACGACCCCGCGTGCGGTTGCGCCACGTGCAATATCGGTGGTCGGACGTTGAACAACATTGCGCGCGGCGGTTTTGGACGCGGCGCCCGTTGTGCCGGCGGCCGTGGGTCGTGCCGCCGTTGTGCGAGTGCCCCCGTTTGAGTTGCCACGTGGTGAAGTCCGCGGATTTGTACGTGCGGTCGCCGTTCCAC
This sequence comes from Candidatus Enterousia sp., assembly GCA_045614245.1. Taxonomy (GTDB): domain Bacteria; phylum Pseudomonadota; class Alphaproteobacteria; order Rs-D84; family Rs-D84; genus Enterousia. The sequence goes on along the minus strand of JAZLCM010000074.1, from coordinate 3,880 downwards.
CGTTGCCGATCGCATTATTTCCGAATGTCGGATCAATGGGGTCGGCAAGAACAACCCGCATAGACAAAAAAGTTGAACAAACCAAAAATGCACCCATCAATAAAAACATGGTCCCAAGTGCATTTTTACCGAAACTTTTCAATGAATTTTTTTTCATAAATGCTCTCCTAACTATCCCGGATTTTCCCGAAATTCCAACCTTTCCACCGTATAGTTTCGTGCGAAACTATACTACTATCGTCTGATATTATAACATCTTTACACATTTTTGTAAACAAGAAAACCCGGGTCGTGCGCGTAAATTTTTTTATAATTTTGTCAAATGTTTTATTTGGTTGAATTGAAATTTTGTTCGAAATATAATTGCGACATGAAGAAATTTATTTTTGGATTTTTCCTTGGGATTTATTGCATGTCGGCGAACGCGGACAGCAATGTTTTCTTTGATGACGGTGATGAAAATTCTTTGACGATTCATCTTGCCACCGGAACCGGACCTGGTTCGTTGTTGCACCTTGTTTACCCCGGCGAATGGGATATTGTTCCAATGACCGCCGTCATGTTGGAATATGCGCAACCAATGAAAATTTTTCGTATGCCGGCGCGCATGAACATCAATATTATTCAAAACAGTGCATATAATTCCGCCCGTGGTTTATCGTTTTTCGGTGGCGGAATATCATGGGATGTTGCACCAATTTCATGGCGCGGAATTTATATCGGTGTCGGCTTTGGACCGTATTACCGCGACAACTATGACCGTTGGGTTTCAAGTCGTTTGGTGTTCGGTGAAAAGTTCTTTATCGGTGGTCGCGTTTCGGAACACACACGCATAGAATTTTTCACATTGCACTTTTCGAACGGCGATTTCACCACGACAAATCGTGGGTTTAATTTCGCCGGTCTTTCCATCGGATACAGTTTTTAGTTACTTACACTTCCCACTTATTTACTAACCGTATCGGCAATGATTTGCACCGCTTTGTTTTCCACAAGTGATTTCTTTGCCATTTTTTCAAGTCGCGACGGATTTTCGAACAATTCGGCAAGTGTCGCGGAAAGCCACTTTTCGGTGAACTTTGTTTGTGGCACTGCAAATCCGCCACCAAGTTTTTCATAGTTCGCCGCATTCGCTGCCTGGTCCGGATTTATTGCCAATGGCACCAATATCGCCGGTCGCCCAATGGTCATAAGTTCGATAACTGTACTTGCACCACTGCGCCCGATGACAAGGTCTGCGTCCGCAATCGCACCCGCCATGTCGCGAATAAACGATAAAACATTTGCATGAATTTTATTGTCCGCATAAAACTTTTGCAAACGTGCGACATTTTCCGGTCTTGTTTGATGTGTGATAAAGATTTTTTTGTTTCCCATTGCTGCGACAGAACGTGGCACAACATCGTCCAAAATTTGTGCGCCCAATGACCCACCGGTCACAAGAAGATGCATTTTCTTTGGCAACGGCGCGCCCGCGCGTTCGATAAAATCATGTCGCACCGGCAATCCAGTATAAACGACACGTGCGCCGGTGTTCTTTGGAATTCCGGAAACATCATGAAAACTTGTCATCAAAGTTTTAACCCAACGCATAGCAAAACGATTCGCACGTCCAATCGCACCATTTTGTTCGTGCAAAAATGTTGGAATATGCCAAACATGCGCCGCAAAAACCACCGGCACAGATGCGTATCCACCAAACGCGACAACGCGATTCGGTCTTGTGAAAGCAAATCGCAAAACAATCGCGAACGCCGAAACACAAATTTTAAACAGCGCCCAAATTTGATGCAGACGACTTTTTGCGCCGACGCCCGACGCCCAGATATGAACTTTCTTGGAACCTTTGGGTGCGCCATCGGCAACCATCTTTTTTACCCGACCATCACATGAAATAATTACTTTATGACCGCGCGACGAAAGTTCATCCGCCACCGCCAGTGCCGGAAAAACATGTCCGCCGGTACCGCCTGTTGCAATCCATATTTTCATTTTTACCTCCTGTAATTTTTTAACCGCGCCATTTATCTTCGCGCACAATTGCCAATATCATTCCGAACAAAAGGCAAAATCCGACAAGCGAACTTCCGCCGTACGATATAAACGGCAAAGTCATACCCTTTGGCGCGAACAGACCCAATGTCGACACAAGGTTTATACAACACTGAATTCCAAATAATGCCGCCGTTCCCCCAACAGCGTAAAATACAAACTTATCCCGTGCGCCCATTGCATCGGTTACAAGCAATTTTAATACATACACCAGTAAACAAAGCATAACAAATGCCAATATCGCCCCCAAATCTTCAACAATTGCGGCATAGATAAAATCAGTATGTGCGTCCGGCAATTTTTCTTTGATAAACGCATTATCAACACTGCCGAAAAAACCACCATGTTGAATTGATTGCACCGACTGTGTCACTTGGTATTTATCACCTGTGCCTGTAATCAATGCGTCTATACGTTTGTGAACGTGGTCCATAGTGTAATACGCAAATGTTAGAACACCCGCCCCCGCGGCGACCATGCCACCGAAGGCCCACCAAGATAACCCCGCAATTAGCAACATACAAATCAAAACACCAAGGTAAAGAAGCGTACTTCCGACATCGGGATGTTGAAAAATTACCACCAACGCGGGAACAAACACCGCAATGTATGCCCACCATGTTGGCCAACGCAATTTCCATGCATCACGTGCAATAAAAAGTTTATTTCCAAAGTGTTTGTGCATTTCCGCCAAGAACCAAGCGGTCAAAATAATAAAACCGGGCTTCATAACATCGGCGGGCAAAACATTGAACGGACCGATTGCAACAAAACGCGCAGAACCCTTGATAACATGTGGCGCAACAAGAGTTATCAAAAGCAACACAAAACCAATAACAACGTCCAGAATTGATAATTTCAGGATAATCTTTTTATTCAATAAACTTGCGATAAACAAAGTGACAAGCCCAATGCCATAAAAAGGCAAACTGTGCACAAAAAATGAATACCATGGTTTTCCAAGGTTTTCGGCGACGACGCTGCCCGCAGAAACGGCAAAGAACATACCAATTGCTATCAGCAACAAAACCATATAAAGCAATCTTCTATCGATTTCGAAAAACCAACTGGTAAGTCCGCTTTCTTCCGTCCGTTTAAACATTACCGATAATCCTTTATGCAAATTTCAAAAGCATTAATGCAAGTCCCGAAAACAAAACTGACATGACAAAGAACCGGTCAACTATTTTTGTTTCTGACCACCCAAGTTCTTCGAAATGATGATGCAGTGGCGCACGCAAGAAAACACGACGCCCGGTTCCCGTCATGTGGCGCGTAAATTTGAAAAACATCGTTTGCACAAATGACGACAGCAATATCAAAACCATCATTGCGGCGGCAATACCCATAATAACTTCGGATTTAAGCAGCATTGCAACCGTTCCCATAAATCCGCCAAGCGCCAAAGACCCAACATCGCCCATGAAAATTGATGCGGGCTTTGCATTAAACCATAAAAATCCAAGGACCGCGCCGAACACCGCGCCCAGAACCGGATACAAACCACTGGTCGCCGGCATAAACAAAACTGTGTCCATAAACCCAATACGCGTTGCACCATAAAGCGCGACAACCAACACAATCAAAACCGGAATATAAAGTTTTACCAACATCCCGTCCAATCCATCGGTGATATTAGTTGCGTTTGCACCGCCACAGATAACAAAATACGCGAACACATAATAAAACAACCCAAGCGGAATAATTATCCCGAACGGCAACGCAAGTGAATATTCCGGAATATATGATGGCATAGTTTTATTTATCAAATATGCCAAGATTGCAACAAACACACCTTCGACAACCAAACGCACCCAAGGGCGCAAAC
>JAZLCM010000073.1:0-2326 GCA_045614245.1 Candidatus Enterousia sp. | reverse complement strand
TAATCATTCCGCAACAAAATTTTCACATTATCGGCGTTACATTTGATAAATATCCAAACATAAATTATGTAACCCTGCACTATCGCGTGAACGGCGTTACCGCGACCCCAAGGCTTCGCGAGCCCGACAAGTGCGACGAATGGGCTTGGTTCGACCTTAATAATCTGCCACAACTGCTGTTTTTATCGGCGCAAAATCTGCTCCGTATGCACCCACAATTATAATATACGAATACTATCCTTTTGCTATTACCCACATATGCACTGTATAATAAGGACGAAGCAAAAGGATAAAACATGAAGAAAAAACCACTTGTTGCATATTTTTCCGCAACCGAAACCACGCGCGGATTGGCGGAAAACCTGGCGGCGGCGATTGGCGCAGACCTGTTTGAAATCGTGCCGAAACAGAAATATACAACCGATGACCTTGATTGGACGAATAAACTAAGTCGTACAACAACCGAAATGAACAACCGCGCATGCCGTCCAAAAATCGCCAAGAAAATTCCGGACATATCAAAATATGACACAATTTTTGTGGGGTTCCCAATATGGTGGTACCGCGAACCATCAATCATAGACACATTTATGGAATCTTATGATTTTGCGGACAAAACCATTGTTCCATTTGCCACATCCGGCGGGTGCATGATTGGTGATTCTGGCAAAAATATGCAGAAATTGGCACCCGATGCACATGTCGCGCGCGGCACCTGCCTTGACACCGGGCTTTCGCCGGACGCCCTGCGCACCTGGGCCGAAAAGTGGATATGACTGGACGGGAAGTGTTAGTATAAGTGTAAGTGTTAGTGGTTAGTGTTAGTGAAACCGCCCGTTTGGGCGGTTTTTCATATTCTCACTAACCACTAACACTTACACTAACCACTAAAAATCACTCGTACCTTAAACTATCAATCGGATTCAGTTTTGCGGCCTTTATCGCCGGCATAACGCCCGACACCAGGCCCACAACAACCGCGACCGAAATCGAAACAACAACCGGCCAAATACTAAACGGCACATTATAGTGCAACATGAACCGCCCAACCCCTTGGGACAGGCCAACGCCCAAAATCAAACCAAACATCGAACCAATAAACGAAATCATTATAGATTCAGACAAAAATTGCGTAATAATTGTGCTTTCTTGGGCGCCAATCGCCTTGCGTATGCCGATTTCACGCGTGCGTTCTGCAACCGATACCAACATCATGTTCATAATTCCAATTGACCCGACCAGCAACGACACCGCCGCAATCGCAACGAGCAACAGTGTCAAATAACTGCTGACCGTTTCCATAGTTTCCATAACTTGCTTCATGTCCGTAATTTGAAAATCGTCCGCTGCGCCTTCTTTTAACTTATGGCGATTGCGCAAAAGTGTGGTTATCTGGTCCGTTGCAAGGTTATTATCGGAATCTTGATACAGTTTAAGTGATATCATCTGCACAGAATTTGGAAAACGCGAACCCGCCAATCTTTTCTTTAATGTAGTAATTGGAATTATAACCATGTCGTCTTGGGAACCCATACCGGAACTGCCCTTGGCCTTGGTCACACCGATAACGGTCATGGGGGTATTGCGTACACGAATTATTTCACCAACCGGATTTTTCGGCATCCCCAGTTCTTCGGCGGTTTCCGGCCCAATCACCGCATATGTCGACGCAGATTTAACCGCGTTCATTTCAAAGAACGAACCATATTCCATTTCTATATTCTGCACTGTTGCATAGCCTGGATACACACCAACCAATGATGTAGACCAATTCTTGTTCCCATAGACAACCTGGGCGCTGCTGTTTTCCACGGGGCTTATTGCCGCAACATCGGGTAACTGCGAAATGTATTCCACATCTTCCAATGTCAATGTCATACGATTTCCCGACCGCACACCCGCGGTTTGCGCCGCACCCGCGCGTATCATAATTGTATTTGTGCCAAGCGATGAAAACTGGTCCGTAATTGATTGCTGAACCGTTTCGCCGACCGCAACCATTATCACAACCGCCATAATTCCAATGACAATCCCCAGCACCGTTAAAAACGAGCGCATTTTGTTTCCCGATATAGACAACCAAGATTCATGTGCAATATCATAAAACGTCATTTTCTACGCGCCTTTTGTTCAGATTTCAACAGCACCGATTCATTTTTCGGAATCGGTCCATCGTATGTTATATGCCCGTCATAGATATGAATCACACGATTTGCATACTTTGCAATTTCAAATTCGTGCGTAATCATAACAATGGTTATCCCCAAGTCATTATTTAATTTCTTAAAGAAACGCAATATCTCGTTCCCCATTTTGGAATCAAGCG
>JAZLCM010000072.1:0-3954 GCA_045614245.1 Candidatus Enterousia sp. | reverse complement strand
GTATCAAATTGCAACATCATTAAATGATGCAGAAAGTGTAGAAAGATTTCAAAAACTGTTGGAAGAATTGCAATAGTTTTTACAGTTTCGTCCAAAACAAAAGGTCACAGATTGTGACCTTTTTTAAAATGTTGCACGCAGACCGGCGGAAATAAATGGGTCATCGCGGGACATACCAACCGAAGTCCACATGTCTACATATCGATTGTATTTATACCGGAAAGATGCGACCGCCGTGTGGTCCGCGTAATCCGGCGCCCATTTATGCCATATGCCTGTTTCGGAAAACAAATACGAAAGCGACAAAGTATAATTTAAAATATCATAACTAAGTCCCGCGCCGGCGACAATTCCATCGGAAACAGTGCCAATTGGGTCTTTGTCGTATATCGCGCGCCCGGTCAGTGCGAAAACCCAACTGTTATATTGCATGTTTGCGCCGATTCCAATCTGACCACGCCAATCCGCGGTGACAAGCGGACTGAACACATCGGTTTCATAACCGTCTGGCGAATCAATGAACGAAGCGCCAAATGATAATGCATATTTTGTCTTGGCCGATGAATGTTTTATCTTTATGCCCGTACTAATATCCATATTATAATCGCCGGTAATACCCGCCACCGAAACACCGTATTGTAAATTTGGATTATGCGCCGCAACAAGATTCACGCGCAAAGCACTGGACCCTGATGTTACCTCTGGATTTGCGATAACCGGACCGTCGGTTCCCATTTTGCGATAAATCAAAGAATCGTCGTTTATTCGCAATCCGCCAACATCCGGCAACCCCAGGCCCAATTTATGCGCAACCGAATCGGTCAATCCAAATTCCACACGGCCAACACCGCGCCATTGCCAAAAGCCAAACGCTTCATCCACATATTCGTCTTCGTTCACAGTGATTTCATCAATTGCGTATACCGCGCCAAAACTGTGTGATTCTACACCGTCATATGCGACCTGGGCACGCACGCGAAAATCGCCAAGGAAATCAGGTTTGTTAAAATCCGGCTCTATAATACCGGCGGTTCCGTACCCTGTAAGGGCGAAATTAAAATCCCCGGCACGATAAGACATTGCGTTTCCGCACATCGGAATTGCGGTCAAAATTGCGAAAATTGAAACAGTTTTTATTTTATTCATCATTTGTTTTTCCCGAATCTTTTATAATTGCATCACGCAGTTTATTATATGCGCGTTCTTCGATTTGTCGCACCCGTTCACGCGATATTTTATATTTTTTCGCCAATTCGTCCAATGTTACGGCGGGTTCAGAAAGTCGCCGCGCACGCAAAATTTCGCGATCGCGTTCGGGCAATGCCGCCAAGTGCTTTTTAAGTAACGCCCCCCCGCGTTGCATAAATTCAGACCGTTCGACGGTTTCAACAATGTCGGTTTGTGAATCGGACAGGTTCGAAAGCATATCTGCGCCGTCTTGTTCGGTGCTACGTGCGGGCGCATTTAATGACAAATCGCGTGCGACAATTCGCGTTGACATACGCTTTACATCTTCGGCGGGCACACTAAGGTAATTCGCAATTTGTTGTGTTTGGTCATCGGACAAATTGCCGTCCATAATTCCCAGTGCCCGCTTTGCCCGCGCAAGGTTAAAAAACACGCGTTTTTGATTCGCCGAAGTTCCAATTTTCACAATTGACCAGTTATTCAAAATCGTTTCATAAATTTCTGCGCGAATCCAAAACATGGCATATGTTGAAAAACGGAAACCCTTTTCCGGGTCGAATTTCTGTAGTGCCTGCATCAATCCCATATTGCCACTTGCCACCAATTCTTGAACCGGAATACCATAGTTTCGAAAATCATACGCCACCGACACGACAAGTCGCAAATGACTCACCAGCAATTTTTCTGCCGCGTCGTTATCGTGGTCGCGTGTCCATTTCGTGGCATAGTCGTATTCTTGTTCGGCGGAAAGTATCGGGAATTGCGCAATCGTGCGAATATAGTTCGCAAATCCGGCATCATCGGTCACACTTGGAGCGACCAAATTGGTTCCAGTTTTTATCGGCAAAGCACTCTTGATTTGTTTTTTCATTATGTTTATAGTATAGCAATAAAATAGAAATTATCAAGGTACCATAAAAAATAACAGGAGTTTTTCAAATGGCAAATATGTTGGAAAGAAACAAAAAGGTCAAAGCCCCACAAAAAACAATGCAGGAACATGCCGAAGATGCGCTTTATCGCGAAGTGTGGGAAGATGTGAACAACGAAAAAACGCAACAGTTCCTTAAAAAATACGGCCGTCATTTAATTGCGGCGGCACTGGGTATTATGATTATAGTGACGGGGATTCAAATCGGTATTCGTGCGCACCATGCGGCAAAGATGGCAACGGCGGAAAATTATGAAACTGCACTTGAAAACGCGGATGTAAACGCACTTGTTGGGATATCGAAAAATACATCGGGCGCGACGGCGGACCTTGCGTTATTCCAAGCGTATATTTTGGATCATGACATCGCGAAACTTGAAGAATTGGTCGTGAACGGCAAAACAACCGAATTCCGCGATTTGGCGCGGTTACACATAATCGCAATTCGTGGTGATGAAATGGACGCCACGGCGGTTGCGGAATACCTGTCGCCACTTGATACACCAGATTCACCGTTTTATTACACCGCTGCACTTACCGTTGCGCAAAAATACCTTGCCACCGGTAATCGGGCGGACGCGAATAAATGGCTTGATAAGATATTGAACGATGAAAACGCGCCGGTGGTAATTCGTTCAGATGCGGAAACATTACGATAGGATGAAAAATGAAAAAGGTTGCAATTCTTGCCACTGTTGCTGTCACGCTTTGCGCGTGTGATAAACACGACCCGATTTTGCCGGGCGAAAGGCATGATGTTTTCGCAACCGATAATGTGCGCGTTTTAAATACGCCTGTGCCGAACGCGCCGGAAAATATTGCCAGTGTTGAATACGCAGATTGTCCATATACCCAAGATAATCAAAACACCATTTGGAACGGCGATAAAAAAATCTTTGCGGGTTTTCAAACGGCTAATTATGTAGTCGGGGAAAAAAAACCGGTATGTAACGGCGACTTTGTTTACGCGGGGTTATCCACCGGCGAATTGGTCAAAGTAAATTCCAAAAATCGTCAAATTGCATGGATTGCAGATGTGTACCGGCAAAGTAATATGACCGGTGGCGCATCGGTTCTGGATATAATTGCACCAATTCAAATTCGTGGTAAATATGTCTATGCCGGCGGACTTGGGGGCGCGTTCTGTAAAATTTCTGTGGCGACCGGAAACATTGCATGGTGCACTGAAATTGGTGTTGAATATCCGTTTATGGTTGCGGATGATGTTGCGTATGTTTTGGATACAGATGATTATCTTGATGCGGTTCGGCTACGCGATGGGGCGGTTTATTGGCGCACCGCGGTCGAAAAACCGGAAACCCCAAAGTATGAAAATAAAACCGTTATAGTCGGTCATGAAAAATTTGACGCCGAAACAGGAAAAGTTTTAAAAGATTAAAGTTTACTAATCAAACGGATTTTCGGATTTTTTATATTCGATAATTACCGGCAAATGTTCCCAATGCAAAGCGTTCGCAATACCGCGGCGCAAATATCGTGTATAGGATTCCGGGATATCCGATGCACCGCCGACATTTATCGTAATGCGCATAGGGTGCCGCCCCGTTTGTGATGCGAACTTTATCTTCATTGGGCGTTTAAGGCGCGACATTGGTGGCTGGCGCGATTCAATCAATTCACCAACGATTTTGTTTATCAAACTTGTGGGTGCATTCGCGGTGGAAATGTCCCACTGTTCATAAATTCTTTTAAACATATTTTGGACGCCTGTGCCATGTTCCGCAGAAATAGCAAGCATCATCGGTTTTATAATTTGATGAAAAGAATTTGTAAAATGATGTTTAAGTTTTAACAATTTTTCATCGCGTTCGTCC
>JAZLCM010000071.1:0-10683 GCA_045614245.1 Candidatus Enterousia sp. | reverse complement strand
GTATCGTCACGCGACATACCAAGTGTTGTTTGCGTCAAATCGTTTGTTCCAAATTCAAAGAATTCGCAACTTTCCGCGATTTCGTTCGCCAACACCGCCGCACGCGGCAATTCAATCATTGAACCAACCGTATATTCGATGCTTTCACCCGTTTCCGCAAAGAGTGATTTCGCCGTTGCATCAATTACTGATTTAACGATATCAACTTCTTTCTTTGACCCGACAAGTGGAACTTCGATTTCCGGGTGAACGGACACACCGGCTTTCTTGCATTCCAATGCCGCAGATAATATCGCGCGCGTTTGCATTTCGCAAATTTCCGGATATGTGATGGCAAGACGGCAACCACGATGACCCAACATTGGGTTTTGTTCGTGTAACGCTTCGGCACGTGCCTTTACGAATTCCACCGGTTTGCCAATATGCGCCGCCAATTCAGCCATATCCGCATCGGTATGTGGCAAGAATTCATGTAATGGCGGGTCAATCAAACGGATAGTAACCGGCAGCCCGTCCATAATCTTGAACAATTCGACAAAGTCTGCTTTCTGGTACGGCAACAGTTTCGCCAACGCCGCACGACGACCGGCTTCGTCTTCCGCCAAAATCATTTCGCGCATATCTTGGATACGCGCCGGGTCAAAGAACATGTGTTCGGTACGTGCAAGTCCGATACCTTCGGCACCAAAATCACGTGCCTGTTTCGCGTCCTTTGGCGTTTCGGCGTTTGCCTTGACAGTAAGCGATTTGATTTCATCAACCCACTGCATAAGCGTGCCGAAATTACCCGTCAATTCCACAGAAACCGTTGGAACCGCACCCTCGATAATTTGACCTTTGGCACCATCGATGGAAACCCAATCGCCTTCGTGGATAACCGCGCCGGATGTAGTCTTCATTGTTTTGGTTTCATAGTCGATTTTAATATCTGGGCTGCCCGAAACACATGGCGTTCCCATACCACGCGCAACCACCGCCGCATGCGATGTCATACCACCGCGTGCGGTAATCACACCCTGCGCCGCGTTCATACCAGCGATATCTTCGGGTGATGTTTCAACACGAATAAGCATGACTTTTTTACCTTCGGACGCCCATTTTTCCGCATCTTCGGCATTGAACACCGCCATGCCCACCGCGGCACCCGGCGATGCCGGAAGTCCGGTTGCAATAACTTTCTTTTCCGCCTTGGGGTCCAACATTGGGTGCAATAAGTGATTCAACTGGTCGGCACCAACACGCAAAATCGCCTCTTCCTTGGTAAGCAAACCTTCGTTCACCATTTCAACCGCCATACGGACCGCCGCAGCCGCAGTACGTTTACCATTACGGCACTGCAACATCCAAAGTTTGCCATGCTCAATGGTGAATTCCATATCTTGCATATCTTTATAGTGCTTTTCCAACTTTTCACGCACATCGCAAAGTTCACGATACACATTCGGCATCGCTTCTTCGAGTGATACGCGTCCGGAATCATCCTTGCTCATTGGTTGCGGTGTACGAATACCCGCCACAACGTCTTCGCCTTGGGCATTGATAAGGTATTCGCCATAGTATTTGTTTTCACCGGTTGCAGGATCGCGACTGAAACACACACCGGTCGCACTGTCGTCGCCAGAATTCCCAAAGACCATTGCTTGGACATTAACGGCGGTGCCCCAATCGCCCGGAATATTATTCAACTTGCGATATGTTATTGCCTTTTTGCTCATCCACGAACCGAACACAGCGCCGATACCCAATTTTAATTGTTCCCATGGGTCCTGGGGGAAAACCTTGCCGATTTTGACGCCGATTTCTTTGAATTGTTCAACCAATTGTTTCAAATCGTCCGCCGTCAATTCTGTATCGACTTTATAGCCTTTTTCTTCCTTCATACGTTCCAAAGTGTGTTCGAATAAATCAATGTCGGCACCAAGGACAACATCGCTGAACATCATGATAAAGCGGCGATATGAATCGTACGCGAATCTTTCGTTTCCAGAAATCTTGGCCAATGCCTTGACCGTTTCATCGTTCAATCCCAGATTCAAAACCGTATCCATCATGCCCGGCATTGAAACACGTGCACCCGAACGCACAGACACCAACAATGGGTTTTCCATATCTGCGAACTTTTTGCCCATAATTTTTTCAATATGCGCAATACCGGCACGAACCTGATCCATTAAATCCGATGGATATGTTTGATTATTGTCATAATAGTATGTACAAACTTCGGTTGTGACGGTAAAGCCCGCCGGAACCGGCAACCCAACCAAGTTCATTTCCGCCAAATTTGCACCCTTGCCGCCAAGTAAATTCCGCATGTCGGCGCGACCTTCGGCATGACCATCGCCGAAAGTATAAACCCATTTATTACTCATGGTGTCTCCTTTTATTATTGTTATTTCGCGCGCATATTTTTCACAAAAAAATTCACGATTGCAACGAAAAATATTTTTTATTTGTGAAAGACCTTTTTTTGTGGTATAATTGTCGTATACAAAACAACAACAAACAAGAATCTGTGTTCAATATGTCCGGGAATTTGTGGTTTAGGTTCCGTTGGATATATCAGAGCAGATTTTTTATTATCTTTTGTTAATTTTATGCTTTACAAAATTTTATAAAATTGTTAGTCTTTCTGTGAAAGTTGGATTTTATGTGGGTTTGATATGCATATAGGGGCGAGAGTTATGTGTTTTTTTCGTAAAAGTTGCATTTTGGGTCTGATTTCGCTGGTTGTTGCGATGCCTTTTGTGGCGTCGGCGACCCAGGTTGTGACCACCAAGGAATATGTTGATGGGACCGCGGTTCAAAAGTACCAAGGCGAAGTTGTGGACAATAATACTGTTACACACCAATACGATATGATGCAGGTTGGCAATACAGGAAACTTGGAGCGCGTAACACCGGTCAATGCTATTAGCAGTTCGTCTGACGGTTCTTACTTGCCTGTTACGGCGAACGCGGTATATGACTCACTTGCGACCAAGGAAGATACAAGCAACAAGTTGGATGCAAGTTCAAATAATACTGTTTCTGACTATGCGACCGACTCGACGAAATACACTTCGGCCAAGGCTGTTGCGCAATACGCTGTTCAAAAGCCGGCAACTGCGGCCGCGGGTCAGGTTTTGACATATGGTACGGGCGCAACCGCCGCGAGTCAACCCGAAGCGCAATATATAAAGGTTCCAATTGCAACGGGCGACCCCAGTGCAGCAAGTAACGCGGCAACGCCAACCGGCTTCGCATCAATTTGGTTAAACTAAAATATCGGCGATTGCCGATTTTTGTTTATAAATTTTCCCAATAACACACGATTTGCGCATTTTCCGGTGTTTCGGTCGTCCTTATGCGATGTTGCGTAGTAAGGTCGTCAATCTTTACATCGATAAACACTTCTGGTGTAGTTGGACTTATTTCATGTTTATAGTTCAACTCTATGCCGCGCAATTTGTGTGTGTTGCGATATTCGTACCCAACACTTTCTGTCGCCCACACCGCATAAACGGCGTTATTTATATGCTGATTTTCATCGATATCATCAAATCTACATTTTAGAACATGTGTTTTTGTTGCTTCGAAATCAGGAAAGCGTTCAAACTTTCGGTCGTATGCACGAATTACATCGTCCGGCCACTTGCGATTCAACCAATCAGCCAAACGCAAAGGACGACGGCGTTCTAAATCAATCAAAACCCATTGCGATGTTGCGCGCACACGCAGTTTTCCGCTTTCGTCCCGTATTTCAAAATCACGCGTCGCGCGCAGGTTATCTTGGACCGCCGGCCACGATGAATAAGTTAAAATTTCACCGTTTCGTGGCATATCCACAATATCAACCAAGTAATGCGTAACAACCCATGCGATGTTATTTTCGTGAATAAATGTCCGCCCGCATCCAAGTAATTCCGCATGCGTGTCACCCATACCTTGCAATTCATTCATCAAAATTCCGGGGCGCATGTTGCCATAGCGGTCGCACTGGTACGCCAACAACTCACGCGTTTTAATGAGTTTTGCATCGGACATTTTATTTTTCCCCTGAATCTGCAACGACAAAGTCAACTGCATCACCCGCAACAATGTTATTCGCACGCGCGCCAGATTTTATCAAACCATACAATGCCGTCGGCACATTTTGCGGCAGCGTCAGTGTTTCAAGTTTTGCACCGTTTCCAATCTTGCGTTCGGTGCGCAAACCACGAACCGCCTTTATCGTATCGATTGCATATTGCATATCGGAAACATCAGTATTGTATTCATCATGCGCGAGCGGATATTCGGTCAAATGCAATGTTTTTCCACCCTCGTACGGCATATATATCTTTTGCCACAATTCTTCGGTCAGGAACGGAATAAACGGCGCATACAGCCCGATTATCGCACGCAATACTGTCCATAGTGTCCATTGCGCCGACAATACCGATTCTGCACCATATTTTTCCGGCGACCAAAAACGGTCTTTGATAAATTCGACATATTGGTCGCAGAACACATCATAGAAAAATGCGTCAATTGCACCGCGGGCATTAAAACTGTCATATTTATCAAGGTTACGACGCACTTCGGCGATTGTTTTATTTAATTCGGATAAAATCCATCTGTCTTCGATTGGACGCGAATCCACCGCCGGTGCGTCGCCCGTTGGTTCAAAAGTTTCCAAATTACCCAAAACAAATCGCGCGACATTCCAAATCTTGGTCAGCAACTTTGAACCACGTTTAACTTCTTCATCACTGTAACGAATATCCGTTCCAATTGGCGCGGTTGACACGAAATAGCGCAACGCGTCCGCGCCAAATTTTTCCACCGTATCCAACGGGTCAACACCGTTGCCCTTGGTCTTTGACATTTTTTGCCCCTTGGCATCGCGCACCAAGCCATGGAAATTTAGCGTTTTAATTGGAATATCACCCATAACATAAATTCCAAACATCATCATACGCGCAACCCAGAAAAATATAATATCAGCCGCGGTATAAAGCAAATCGGTTGGATAATAGCGTTTTAATTCCGGTGTATCGTCCGGCCACCCAAGTGTTGAAAATGGCCACAGTCCCGACGAAAACCACGTATCAAGCACATCAGGATCACGTGTCAGTGTTTTATCACCCGATTGTTTGATCGCCTCTTCTTCGGTTTCGGCGACATAAACATTACCGTCCGCGTCATACCATGCCGGTATATGATGTCCCCACCACAATTGCCGCGAAATTGTCCATGGTCGAATATTCTTCATCCAAGACATAAACAGGTTATAACGATGTTCCGGCAAGAATTGAACCTTGCCTGATTCCACCGCCGCGATAACCGGTGCCGCCAATTTTTCGGCATCGACAAACCATTGCGTAGTAAGCATTGGTTCAACCGGCACCCCACCGCGTTGCGAATACGGTGTTGGAATAATTTTATCTTCGATTTTTGTCATAAGTCCGGCGGCTTCAATATCTTCAACAACCGCCTTGCGTGCGGCATAGCGGTCCATACCACGATATTTTTCCGGCACAGGCGATTCATTTATCAACTTTGCATCGGGTGTTAAGATACATACCGGTGTCAAATTATGACGAACGCCAACTTCCCAGTCATCAAAGTCATGCGCCGGCGTAATTTTTACCGCACCCGTTCCCTTTTCAGGGTCCGCATGAATATCCGCCACAATCGGGATTTCAATATCGGTCAGTGGTATAATCGCCTTTTTCCCAATTAAATGTTTTAACTTTTCGTTTTCGGGGTGAATCGCGATTGCCTGGTCACCAAACAGTGTTTCCGGACGCGTTGTTGCAATTTCGATAAAACCACCATCGGCAAGCGGATAGTTAAAGTAATAAAACTTTCCATGTTCTTCGCGGGTTTCAACCTCTAGGTCCGAAACCGAAGTTTGCTGACGCGGGCACCAATTCACAAGACGCTTTTCACGATATATCAAACCTTCGCGATACATTTTCACAAACAATTGCGTAACCGCGCGCGAAAGCCCATCGTCCATAGTAAACCTTTCGCGTTTCCAAACCGGCGTAACACCCAAAACATGTAATTGATTCAGAATCTGACCACCTTTTTCTTCCTTCCATTTCCATGCATAATCCAATTTTTCCTGTAAAGATAACGCATGCGGATTGATACCACGTTTTGACAAATCGCGTTCCACTAATAACTGTGTCGCAATAGACGCATGGTCTGTCCCGGGTTGCCACAAAACATCATAACCACACATGCGTTTATAACGGCAAATAATATCCGTCATAACATTATCCAGCGCATGCCCCATATGCAGATTTCCCGTCACATTCGGTGGTGGCATCATAACGCAAAACGGTGTTTGTTTAGAATTTACATCATTATCCCAAAAATTATTTTCATCCCAAAATTTCTGAATACGCGTTTCAATATCACGTGGTGCTATGTTCTTACCCAAATCTATTTTCATATCTTTACCCTTGGTTATTTTCAATAAATTCTATCAAATAGAAAATGAATTTCAAGCATCTATATCATTCTGCCCGCACGACGCGGCAAAATACCACGCCATAGATTTCCGCCGCCCCCGCGCGACGCAAAACCCGCGCCAGTTCGTTAAATGTCGCCCCGGACGTCATAACATCATCGACCAGTAAAATCTTTTTCCCGCGCACCGCATCACGATTTGCAACACTGAACACGCCGCGAATGTGCGCCGCCCGTTGCGCATGCGTTTTATGCCCCATATTTGGGCGATATTTACGATGTACACTGTTAAAGTCAATTGGCACACCGTATGCGCGTGCAATTTCGCGCGCAAGCAATGTCGCCTGGTTATATCCGCGTTGAAACAAACGCCGATTCGCAAGTGGCACCGGCATAACCAAATCCGGCGCAATATCAACATCGCGCAGTGCCCATATCATCGCATGCGACATAAAATGCGCAAACTTTATGCGACCGCCATGCTTGAACGGCAACATAACCGAACGCGACATATCATCATAGATACATGCCGCGCGAACAAATTCAAGTTCGTTTTTGCCCGCCGCACACACTGGACAAAGTGATTTTTTATTTGATTCATAATCATCGGGAAACGGGTATCCACAACACGCACAATGCGGTCCATCAATCCAATCAAAGTATCCAAAGCAATCATCACAAACTTCGCCGTGTTTTTCCACACGTGCGGAACATATTGGACACGACGGTGGGAACAAAAAATCAATTATGGAATCAAAACACTTGCGAACCCGCGACACGACGCATTACCAACTTAAACTTTTATACGTTTTCGAACCTGTATCGCGACCATTACGGGTTTGACGCGTCAATGTTTCGTATTGTTCGTTCGAAATCACACGCAAGACGAAACCTTCGTCATCGCGCCCAGACAACACCGGCACTATGCGATTTTCCGAAACGCCGGTATCACGCAGAACCTGTTCAACAATCGCCAAACGACGCGCCGCCAATTTTCGTGAATCCGTTGTTTCGGTCGCGACCTGTGGAAACGCAATTTGAATTGCGCGTTTTGGGTTACTGACCACTATGCCGGCATATTCCGACAACAAATTATAGTTTTCACGCGACAGCGCCGAATCGGTATTTTTGAATTTTATCTTTATCTCAAGCGGACGAATTCTTTCGACATCTTCGGACAAATCACGCGCAGATGTGAAACCTTCAACAGAACTATCAACATCACTCACCGCATCGAAACGGTCATCAACCGGGTACGTCGAAAGATGTTTGTTTTCCGACAAGAAAGTTTTACGAAACGCGCGACGCAATTCAGACGGTGTCATTTTGGTCATATCTTCACGAACTTCTTTGATTTTCGGCGAAGTATTTTTGCGTGCGACACGGGTTATCACATCTTCGCCCGCTTCGTCGCGAGACACCACCAAACGCGAAAGTTTCACACCGTCATCCGCATCTTCGACATCGGGCACAATTGTGCGCGTTGGCAAACTTTCCGTAACCGATGCGATTTCACGCGTCTGAACCGGCTGAGCCGCCGACCGCACAGACACAGATTGTTCGGCGTGGCGCTGCATATCCATCAACCGCGCGATTTGCGAATCCAATGCCGATGTCCGCACCGACAATTCAGAAATCTCATCATTATATGAAGAATTTAGTGAAGACAAATTTTCTTCGGGTAAAGTCTCATTGGATGTAAGTACCGAAAACTCATCTGCGTGTGGCATGCGCAACGGCGCGTCATTTTTTGCCCACAAATCGGAACTTGGGCGATTCGGAACAAGGTAATCCGCCATCAAAGCGGCGCGCGTATCCACACCATTTTCCACAATCGGTGTTCGGGTTGCACGCGCAACAACGCGCTTTTTATCGGTAGCCGGATGCACAGAATCCGCAACACGCGCGGCAACAATCGATACAGGTTTTGCGTTTTGCATAACCGACGAAGCGCCCGCGCCATATTGTGCACGTGCCGAAACCGTCCCCCCCGACACATTTACCGCCGGCAAGCGCGCACCCGCAAAGGCCGGCAAAGCCAATAAAAATCCCAACCCAGAAACCGTTAAGTATTTCATGTTCCTTTCCTTCCTTATCTCATCATAGAACAAATCGCGAATCGTGCGCAAGTGTTTTTTCCAATTTTGTCCATTGACCATGTTATCGGTTGTAATATTTTATATATTATTGAATAGAACTATCTTGCAATGCTTGAAAAATCGGTGATCGGAACACCAGCACGGATCGCAGCAAGTCGCGCCTTGGCAGCACCGGTTTGTCCAAGTTCCAACAAATGTTCCGACAAAATTCTACTGCGTGTTTCAATAAATTTTTTGTATCGCGGATTGTTTATAACGTTTATTTGGTCGCCAATGCCACGTGCAAAAAGTTCATATGTATTTTCACTGTTGTCATAAATTTCCCACTGGGCAGATTTTTCACATACAGAATCGAAATTTGAAAGACTGCGATAATAGCGACGACGTATAACATCTTCAGGAACACCATGTCCGCCCATTGCAACCCGCTGTTTCACACGCGCGATATTTTGTTCAACCGAAGATAATAAAACATAAACAAACACTATCTTGTATCCATTGTCATGTGCTTGTTTTACAAAATTATTTTTTCCGGAAAGCGTCGTTTCGTAAATAAAAGAATCATGCGTTGCAAACAGCTGTTTCATTTTTTGCAAAACCATACGGCCAGCTTTTTTTGCATCGACATTATTTTCGCGTTGAATATCATCAGGATTAAGAAATGGTATATTCGGGTTTTCTGCGACAATTTCACGTGCAAGCGTAGTTTTACCACTGCCATTCGCACCCGCGATTAAATAAAGAACTTTGCTGCTGTAAATTTGCATAACTTTTAAATCCATGGCAATCATAACATCCTTTTTTATAATTTGCAAGTTGCGATACCTAAGAAAAAACCCGCAAAACGCGGGTTTCCATTTGGATTAATTTCTTTTTTAAAAGCAACCGCCACAGTATTCATCACGCGTTGGATGCGGAACGCAATCCACAACCGGAATATTGCTGTAATCCGCCGCTGGTACAACATATGCCGGTGCATAAACCAGTGTCGGTTGCGCGACCATAACTGGTTCAACACGAGCGTATTCACAATTAACCTCGGTAATAACCGCACGATGTTCACGCGCTGCGCGTTCCAATGTGGCGCGCATAGCCGCCGGGTTACAATTGTTGGTATTGACTTTATAGTAATCCGCCATCGCCGGCACAGTTACCATCGCAATCAAAGCAAAAATTATTTTTTTCATTTTATATCCTCTTTTACTTACACAGGGAATATAACACAAATCGCACAGTTGTCAAGCACTAGTTCTATTTTTTTACACACAACCAAAAACCCGCCACGCGGGCGGGGTATTTGTGTTATTTGTTGTTAAAACGAGATTGGGACATATGATGAGCAATCCGTTGACACCAATATTTATGTCGCAAATCACCGGGCATGGCGAATACAGATTTATATACTGTTACCCTAAGTTCACCACTATCATATTCAATCACACCAACCGGTCTTCGACCCATAATGCGATAAGGCACGAATATCGTATGCGTTTTTGACATGTTTTATACCTTTAACGCCGAACAGGTTCTGTGCAAGCCAACTTTTTAGTTGCTAACATTGCACCAACAATTTCACGTTGTTTTTGCAACGCCGAAATTCTTGCTACACTGTCATTAGATTGCGAACGATATAATGATGGCCAGTCTAAAATAAAACGAATCAAAAGAAACTTTTTCATATTTTTTTAACCTTTTTGTTTGTGCGCATTTATGTGGAAACAAAAACCGCCACTTGGGCGGTTAAATGGTTTTTATGCCATACTGGATTTATTCTGGCGACGACCTACTCTTCCGTGGCTTAAGCCAAAGTACCATCGGCGATACGGGGTTTCCCTGTCTGGTTCGGAATGGAACAGAGGGTGACTCCCGCTCTATAATCACCAGAATAAATCCAGCGAACATCGTATGAATCAACATCAACGTTCTCTTCAAGCACTTCGTTTGAACAAGTCAAACGAAAGATAAAAAGTCAATGGTTCGATTAGTACCGTTAAGCTGAACCCCTCGCAGGGCTTACACATACGGCCTATCAATGTCCTAGTCTAGAACTGAACTCATGGGGATATCTTATCTTGTGACCAGCTTCCCGCTTAGATGCTTTCAGCGGTTATCTGTTCCGAACATAGCTACCCTGCGGTGCCGC
>JAZLCM010000070.1:0-4387 GCA_045614245.1 Candidatus Enterousia sp. | reverse complement strand
ACGCGGATATTTGTATGCCGCGGTGCGGTTGCGGACATGGTCTTGTAATTGACGCACCAAAACATCCGTACCTTGGAAATATTTATTTAAAACGATTGTCGCCTTGACCGCCATACCGCGCGATGGGTCAGGAATTCCGGTGACGGCAACCTCACGCACGGCGGGATGTTCAAGCAAGACACTTTCAACCTCGAACGGGCTGATTCTGTATCCGGATGATTTAATCAAATCGTCATTACGGCCGACGAACCAATAATATCCGTCCGCATCACGATAGGCGACATCGCCGGTGTGATAGTATCCATCACGAAATGCGGCGGCGGTCAATTTTTCGTTTTTATGATATTTTTGAAACATCCCAATCGGTCGACCATTGCTAAGTGATATACAGATTTCACCAACTTTGCCATCCGGTACGACGCGACCGTCTTCGTCCAATAATTTAATGTCCCAACCGGCGGCGGGCATGCCCATACTGCCGGGTTTGGGTTTTATCCACTGATTTGTAAACAGTTGGACGGTTGTTTCGGTTTGACCGAAACCTTCGTGTAATTCGATTCCGGTCATGTCAAGGAAACGTTCGTAAACCTCTGGATTTGACGCTTCGCCTGCGACACCCGCCTTTACCAATTTTGAAAGGTCATATTTTGATGTGTCCGCGTGAATAAGCATTTTGTAAACCGTTGGTGGTGCACAGAAAGATGTTACGCCATGCGTTGCCATTGCCGACCACAAATCGTGCGCGGTAAAGATGCCCGCAACATCAAAGATAAACACCGTTGCGCCCGCAAGCCATTGTCCGTACATTTTCCCCCATGAACATTTTGCCCAACCCGATTCGGAAAGCGTGAAATGAATATCGCCATCGGTCAATCTTTGCCAAAAAACGGCAGTATTTATGTGCCCCAACGGATATGCGTAATTGTGTGCAACCATTTTTGGCATGTCGGTTGTGCCACTGGTGAAATAAATAACCATCGTGTCGGTGTTTTCGTTTGGAACGCGTTCGAAAGTGTCCGGCATAGTCTTTATCGAATCGGCAATTTCATCGTTTGATATCAGCATGACATTTGAATCGCCAATTGCGTTTTTTATTTCGTGGATAATATGTCCATCGTCAAATGCGATAATCGCGCGCGATTCCGCGGTATCGATACGATATTTTATATCTTCGGCCTTTAATTGATTGGTCGATGGAATTGGGATGATGCCCGTTTTATGCATCGCCATCATTAAAATCCAATACTCCCAACGACGACGCAGAAAAAGCAAAACCGTATCACCCTTTTTAAGACCGCGCGAAGTCAGGTAATTCGCAACCGCATTCGACATGTGCGATAAGTCCGCAAATGTAAAGGTAAGTGTTTGCCCCGAATCGTCGGTCCAAATAATTGCCGGCTTTTCCGGGGTTTCACGCGCAATTGCATCAACAACATCGTATGCAAAATTAAAGTTTTCCGGTACGGTTGGAATGCCGTTTTTCAAATAATCTTCGTAATTTTCAAATTTTTCTTTGGATAAAAATCGCGTTGCAAACATTGGTTACCTTTTTTGTTTTCTTGTAAATGATGCCATTTTCCAAGGAAAAAACAAGTATAAATGTATCGCGCATGTAAAAAAGTTAAAAAAAAGTTGCAAACGGAAAATTATGCTCTACAATCGATTCGTTCTTAAAAAAAGAACGTTTGTTTGTTGTTGTGTGTGTTCGGAGTATAGCTCAGCCTGGTAGAGCGCTACGTTCGGGACGTAGAGGTCGTAGGTTCGAATCCTGTTACTCCGACCATAAATTAAAATCGCGCCGTCCCCTCGGCGCGATTTTTATTTATCGTTGGCGTGACAATCGGATTAGATACATCGCATACGCAGTATGCCGGTTCGACAATGAGTAGATTTCGTAAGTGTAACGCAACGAAATCGTTAGGAATGCCCCGCAGCCGGCACATATTCGTATGTGCCGAGCGAGGGAATCTGTTACTCCGACCATCAGTCTTTGCGGTGCAAAGCCGCGATACGTAAATTAAAATCGCGCCGTTCCCTCGGCGCGGTTTTTGTTTGTTGTGGTTGTTTTTTGCTTTGTTTTGGGGTATAATGATATAGTGATTAATCAAGGAGATATGTTATGAAAAAAATTGTTGAACCAATTTTTACACCGGACGAAGTAGATGAAGAAAAAACAGGTCTTGAACTTGGATACAGGACAGGTCGTGAATTGTTGTTTGGACCGGATTTTACCAAGCCATTTGCGAACGCATTTGAACGTGGTCGGCAACAATTTGTTGAAAAAATAAATGGCACCGCCAAGAAACGTAATGCGCATGCGAAAATAAATAAATTTGGTTGGGCACGGTATATGCCCGGTGGTTATGCAGGTCCAAGTCAAATTTTGTTTGGTGTAAAGTGGGCTGTTTATGGAAAGCATTCTGTTCGCCTTATGCAGAGTGCTGTCGCGAAGTACAAGCAATTATTGGGGTATCTGTTGCAAAGTGCGGGTTGGAAAAATATCGAAACAGATGAAGATGACCATTATGTTGTAACGTTGGATAATGAACAAGATATTAAAAATCTGTATGAACTTTCGCCGTCTATTGGGTTTTACTATAAAGGCGAGATGCCCACAGTGGAAGATTTGCAAATTCAGGCGTCAAATGTGCGTATAGAAAAGGCAAAGGCGCGTCAGAAAAATGTTCAACGTGGTGGACGCGGAAAATAGATTTGCCGGTTTTTTATAGCATCGCATTTTTGCGATGCTATTTTTTTTGCCTTTTTAATTTTTATCTGTAATAATTCCTGTCGTTATGCGGCGGCGCACGAAAAGAATTTTTAAACGTTATGTTTTTGGAATCGCGGGAATCATGTTCGCCGTGGTTTTCTATGCTTTGGGCATTCGTTCGACTGTGCGCGAATCGGTTTTGTTTAATATCAATTCTGGGGATACGGTTGCGTCGGTTGCGCGTCGGTTGGATTCCAAGAAACTTGTGTTTTCTGATACTGCATTCAAGTTCGCGATTCGTCTGCGTGGTGGTCGTGTGCAAAGTGGTGAATATGAAATTCCGGCGGGGGCGTCTGCGTGGAAAATTGCTGGAATGTTTGCGCGTGGTAAAATTGCAACCATCAAGGTTGTTATTCCCGAAGGTCTTACTATTTTGCAAATCAAAGATTTGTTGCGTTCTATGTCGAAACTTAGTGGTGATGTTGATTGTAATGACGGGCGACCGGTTTGTCATGTTGCAGATGGCGATATATTCCCCGACACATATCATGTTGCGCGCGGAACCGCGCGGTTGGCGGTTTTGGATTTGGCGCGAAAAAAAATGAAAGATACAAAAAACAAATGGCTGCGTACACGTAGGAATCCGCCTGCGCCACTTACGGGGTGGAATGATGTTATAACACTTGCGTCGATTGTACAACGTGAAACACCGCGTGCGGCGGAAATGAAAATTGTGGCAAGTGTTTATTTAAATCGCTTGCGTCGTGGCATGAGATTACAGGCCGACCCGACGGTGATTTATGCACTGACCGATGGATATGGTGATATGCGTGGTGCACCGCTTTTGCGTGGGCATTTGAAAATAGATAGTCCGTATAACACATATCGTAACAAAGGTTTGCCACCGTCGCCGATTGCGAATGTTGGTGCGCATGCAATTCGTGCGGTGCTGGAACCGGCGGATACCAAGTATCTTTATTTTGTTGCGGACGGTCGTGGCGGACATAAATTTTCGGTTGATTACGAATCGCATTTAAAGAATCACGCTGATTGGCGCGAAATAAAAAAATTAAAAAATCCCGAATTGAACTTTGAAGGTGATTAAAAATTTTAACGAATCGCCCGTTTGGGACATCTTTGTGTTTTTGTAGGAAAAGGTCTGAATTTTTGCGCGGTTGCGCGTGAACAGTGTAAAAAAGATTCAAATCGGCGGCAATTATATCATATTTTGTGATGCTTATCAAAAATCTTTTTTCTTGAAAAAAATCTTATCCATGGGAAAATATGCTTAGCTAGGGTAGGGAAAGTTCTAGTTTCCAATAAACAAAAACGAAAGGAAAAACAAAATGAAAAAAATTGCTTTGACATCTTTATTAACTATTGCGATGGCGTCTGCGGCACACGCAGGTGTGCATGTTATGGATGGAAATCCGCTTTATATGCCACGCGCGGGACATTTTTACAGTGAAACTTCGGTGGCGTCCAGCACTGATAACGCGGCAAATTGGGCTTTGGGCGAAAGTTTTGGTGTCGGAATTCTTGATAGGTTGGCGGTAAATTTAAAGACATCACTTGCGGAACAAGACTCGTTTGATCTGTTTGGGTTTAAGGATTTTTCATTGGGTACGACTTTCCGCATAATTGATCGTGGAAATTGGAAAGTCGGAGGCCAAGCGG
>JAZLCM010000069.1:0-1839 GCA_045614245.1 Candidatus Enterousia sp. | reverse complement strand
TTCGATAATTATCAATGGTTGGTCAAATTCAACGGCCTGGCCATCTGAAACCAAGATTTCTTTGACCACGCCATCTTTGTCGGATTTAATCGGGTTAAATGTTTTCATGGCTTCAACCAAAATAACCGTATCCCCCGCCTTTATTGATGCACCAACCTTGGTAAATGGTTTTGCCCCCGGTTCCGGCGCAAGGTATGCAACCCCAACCATCGGGGATTTCAGCGCATAGCCCGATGTTGTCGCATCCGCAGGTTCACTGTTTGTGTGCTTTGCATTTTCAGACACCGGCAATGTCGGCATTGTGATACCCGATTGTTTTGAAAGATGTATATGTTTGCGATACACGCCAAACAAAAATTGGCGTTCCAAATCAAGTTCTGTTATTCCCATATCATCCATAATTTTTGACATGGATTCTACGGTTGAACGAAATGACATTTTTAATCCTTTTGTAAAAATTCTTTCTATGTCCCCCGAATTTTAACCTTAAAACCCCCAATTGTCAAGGCACAGGGTCAAAACCAAAGCCGCCACCCGGGCGACAGCGCGAAATTCTGCGCATTCCCATTATTGTCCCGCGAATTAAACCGTATCGTAAAATTGCCGTTTTTGTATATTCGCTGCATGTCGGGATAAAACGACAAACTGCACGACCACCGAACGCCGGCGATATAAAACGCTGGTAAAACCATATAAGTCCAAGACCGATATATGTTGGAATTTTACGAATTTTTTGCATTTTTCTTTGCTTTTTTCGGTGCGTATTTGCGTGTTATGTGCAAAAGCGCCTTTCCCATCGCTTCGCGTCCCGCCGGGCGCGTTGCATCAAGAATCGCGTGGCGCGCAATGAAAATATAGTCAAACTCTGGGGTCAACAAGCTTTCGTGGAATCGAACCCAATCGCGTAGCAAACGTTTTGCCCGATTGCGTTCGACCGCTAATTTAAAAGTATGCTTGGTCGCCATAAATCCGATGCGCGGATTTTCCGGAAAACGCGCAGACTTTGCCCGAACGAAAAAGAACGCCGCGCGCGCCGATGGGTCTGCATCGGTTGTATGAAAATCAGCATGTGATTTTATTGTATTCCGCATGAGTTCAATAATAGCAAAATATAAATAAAGTCAAATAAAAAACTTTTATCTTCTGGCGCTTGATTTTTCGTATTACGGAGTTTATAGTAGTGGCAAATTATTTCGAAAGGGGTATTGTATGTACAACTGGCTTATGAAGTTTTTCTCTGCGGATATGGCGATAGATTTGGGGACGGCAAACACACTTATTTATGTCAAGGGACGCGGAATTGTCCTGAACGAACCGTCTGTCGTTGCGGTTGCGGAAAACAAATTGTTGGGGCGCAAAGAAATCTTGGCCGTCGGCGCGGAAGCAAAACAAATGTTCGGTCGAACCCCGGGTTCAATTACCGCGGTGCGACCACTGCGCGATGGCGTTATTGCGGACTTTGAGGTTGCCGAAGAAATGATAAAATACTTTATTCGCAAGGTTCATCATCGCAGTCCACTTACCGCACCACTTATTATTATATGCGTGCCGTCATGTGCGACCCAGGTTGAACGCCCCGCAATTCAAAAGGCCGCCGATGCCGCCGGTGCGCGCAAGGTTTATATCGTCGAAGAATCAACCGCCGCCGCAATTGGCGCGGGATTGCCGGTTGAAAAGCCGTTGGGGTCTATGGTGCTTGATATCGGCGGTGGCACGACCGAGGTTGCGGTTATGTCGCTTGGTGGAATCGTGTATTCGAACGCTGTTCGAACCGCCGGCGATCAAATGGATTTGGATATTATCGAATTTGTGCGCAAAAATAAAAATTTGCTTATTGGT
>JAZLCM010000068.1:0-5805 GCA_045614245.1 Candidatus Enterousia sp. | reverse complement strand
CTGTACATAAACGGCGAAATGGTTGAACGCAAAGATCCGCGACCCTATGTCGTTGCGGTTTTGCCGCGTTCGTTGCGTTCGGTCGGATATTATCATGAAAATATGACGGTCAAAGGGAACAAGATCCTTGTTGACGGTGTGCCGGCGGACTTTAATTACACCATCGAATACCGCAGTGATCATGCATGCCGCACAACGCCGGGGCTTTGTGGCGTGTTTCCCGCAACCGAATATACCGAAGTTTTGCCGAACGGCGTCGAACACAGTATAATTGAATATACCGACGATGGCCCGATGGACAATACAATGGAATACCTTGTTCCGGAAAATCATTTGTTCTTTATGGGCGACAACCGCGACAACAGTAACGACAGTCGCGCCGATGTGGGCTTTGTTCCGGTTGACAATGTTATTGGTCATGTTTGGTTCGTGTGGTATTCGCACAATTATGCGTCGCCAATGGTTGCTTTTTGGAATTGGAATGCTAAGATGCGATGGAACAGATTTGGCAAAGGCGTAAAGTAAAATGGAACTTCATTACAAGTTTAAAGATAAATCATTGTTGGAACTCGCACTGACACAACGTGGCATCGACAGTGTGCTCAATAACGAAAGATTGGAATTCGTTGGCGACCGCGTTTTGGGACTAAGTGTTGCGTCAATGTTGTATGAAATGTATCCAAACGAAAACGAAGGTGAACTTGCGCGGCGTTTTGCATCGCTTGTATCGACCGAAACATTGGCGGATGTGGCAAGGTCTTTTGATTTGCACAAAGAAGTTCGGCACACGCACATGACGGCGGGGCGGACTCGCCATATGCTTGCCAACGCGATGGAGGCGGTAATCGGTGCGATATTTTTTGATGGTGGCTTTGATAATGCGCAACGTTTTGTGTGTGGTATTTGGCACGATTTGGCGGCGGCGGAATTGCGCCCGCCAAAGGACCCTAAAACCATGTTGCAAGAATTTGTTCAGAAAAAAGATAACGGCGCATTACCGGTTTATTCCGATGGTGACAAGGTCGGCGAAGACCACAGCCCTATGTTCACCGTTACGGTAACCGCAATGGGCGAAAGCGCAAGTGGAACGGGAACATCAAAGAAAAATGCAAGTACTGTGGCGGCAAATGAATTGCTAAAAATACTTGCAACCAAGAAATTTGATGATTAAAATATCGCAAAAATAAAGGATAAAAAATGTTTTCTATATTGTTGGTTTTATTGATAATTGTTGCGGTATTCATGACCGGAATTATTTTGTTACAAAAGTCAGAGGGCAGTGGTATGTCCGGATCGTCCGCGGCATCTATGTTTGGTGGCGCGCTTACCGGTGCGGCGGCGGGCAATTTCCTGACCAAATTGACCACTTGGCTTGCGATTATATTCTTTGTACTGTGTGCGGCATTGGCGATTGTGTCGTCAAAAACCGCGGGTAACGCACAAAGTGAATTACGCGCAGAATTGGCGGCGGATGAATTGGCAAACGAACCAACCCCCGCACCCGATTCCGAAACGCCCGTGGAACCCGTAACCACAACGGACACCCAGAATTAAAGGCTAAAATGGTAAAAAACAAAACCCCGAATCCAATCAAAGAGACGGGGTTTTAATTATTTCTCGTGATAATTAAGTAATCCGGCAAGATACAAATAATTTTTCAAATCTGGTTTATATTTTGCAAAGCCGGGTTGAACAAAGTTTGAGTGTGCAATTTTTAAAAACTCATCATCCGGTTGTTTTTGATAAACTATATTATTGGCTTCGGTAATCAGTCCGGAAAAAACGTCCACACCATGTTCCAAATTGGCGATTTTCTTGTCGTTTTCTGGCGATTTTTCGTTTTTTTGTGCTTTTTCTAGGTCTGTTTGATACGCTTTTTCTTCGGCCTGTAACGACGTGACAATTGATAGTTTTGGATTATCAGGTTGTGCCCGAATCATCCAGACATCGATAATAATAGAACCCTTATCATGCCGACCTTGTTGGGTCGTGATATACCATGAATTCACGCCATCCGGTAAATTATATGCCGGAACCAAAAAAGATGCCTTGATGTCATAAAATTGTTGTTTTGCCATGTGTCACTCCTTTTTTTGCAACCGTATTATATATAATACAATATGGATTATTGTCAAGTGTGTTGATGTTTTTTTGTTTTTTTTGACATTTTGAGTTTTTTTGTATTATATCTCTTCTCAAGAAACAAAATAAGGAGCAAGAAATGTCAAATGAACAAATTTATACCATTGAAATAATGTCTGAGCCTACTACCCCAAAGAACCGGAAAATTATTTTCGGTGGTGTTATCGCACTTTATGCCATATTAGCTGTCTCACACAATTATCGTGAAAAATGTTTAGACGATAAGTTAAAAGACTTTTCTGATATCCCAAGCAGTCCATATTATTATCATTTTCAATCTTTTGATACTATGCAGGTAGTAGACATAAATAAAACCATAGATTTTTCCAGTGCTGGCGATGGGCTTACACGTGCCACCGTCAAAGATAAAAATGGGCAATGCTGGCAAATCACCCAAGACAATGGTCACCGTTGGCACGGTGGTCCGACTTTTGTAA
The DNA here is from genome assembly GCA_045614245.1 of Candidatus Enterousia sp. Classification (GTDB taxonomy): domain Bacteria; phylum Pseudomonadota; class Alphaproteobacteria; order Rs-D84; family Rs-D84; genus Enterousia. Next base: position 3,226 of record JAZLCM010000068.1, on the reverse strand, counting down.
ACGTGGGTGATAATGTTGTTGTAGGAACAGATACATCACGTTATGTAGACCCAAAAGAATACGTTGTCGCTGGTTTGGGGACAGATACTGTTCATGGTGTACGCAAACATATCATAGAAACCCTAACTGCGAAAGAGCGTGCAAAAGAATGGTTAAAACACCACAAATCAGTAAAAAATGCCAACGGAAAATTATGCTTTGTGACAGGAACAAACAGAATGGTTTATAATGAAGGCACAGCGCTTTTCGTTAAATGTATAGATGAAAATGGTAAAGTAATCATTGGTGAGGCGCTAAATCCAACGAATCATGACCCAATTGCAAATGTCACCACGGGTCAAGAAGTGATTATAAACCCAACAAGCGATTTAAAAGGAACCGTAGCGTCGATTGTAGAAAGGAAACGGGCATCAGATTTTCGTGTTCGTAACCTGCTACACCATCATCATAAATAATTAAGATAAACAACGCCCCAACTAGGGCGTTTAAGTCATCGTTTCATAGAATCTTCTGGTCTTGTAACAGGAGCACGGGATTTAATTCTTTGATTTATTTCTTCTTGTGCTTTCCAATATTCGCGTCTTTTTTCTTCATGTTCACGATCTTGTTGTACTAATCTCCATTTGTCGGCTGCCGCGTTGGCTGTCCTATTCAGCCTTATATCTCCGTATTTATCTGAAAATTCATCCCTGTTATCTACAAAATAATGTTCCTTGATCATTTTCATAAATTCTTCGGTTGCTTTTTTGGCATCACGAACAACTTGTGTGAAATTTTTATTAGCCTTTTTTAGTTCAGTATCGGTTGGAAAAGTAACTTGTTTTCGACCGGAACGTTCCTCGCTATATTCAAATACATAGATTGCACCCAATGCACGGTCTAACAAATCTTTGTGTTCATTATATCTTGCGGCACCATAAGCATTGTCATACGCATTCGAAATACGATTGCTTAAATCTCTTTTCATATGGGCATAATTATTCAGTGCCTCATTATAGGAAAAAACTTCAAACGATAAAAATTTGTCTTTTTCTTGTTCCATCAAAAACTCCTTTTATTTTGCCATAATTATACCATAAAAATCCCAATGTTCAAATGGTTTTTGGGTCATGTCTTGATAGACAAAATGTAGCCCAGAAGGATTCGCTCGGTCGGCTTTGCCGACACTGCGCGCAAACCATGACGATTTCACTTCGTTTTACTTGTGAAATCTACTTGTTTTCGAACCCTTCGTTGCTTCGCAACTTTTATCGGGTTCAAATCCTTATGTGTGAACACAATGTTTATAAAAAATGCCGCCGCTGGCGACATTTTTTATAAACCTGGCGCACCCAGAAGGATTCGAACCCTCAGTCTTCTGATCCGTAGTCAGACGCTTTATCCAGTTGAGCTATGGGTGCAACGCGTATTATTCTATACCAAAATATCACGATTGCAAGAAAAAAGATTACATCAGTGACCAGTGTTAGTGCAAGTGGTTAGTGTCATTGTTTTTTGCAACCCACTAACACTATCCACTACATACTTTCCAACCGTCGTATGCGCTCTTTAATCGGTGGATGCGTTGCAAAAATTTCGGACATAAATGCACGCGCCCGCATTGGGTTTGCAATACATATCGCCGCCATTGTGTTTTGCCCGTCCAATTTCTTTAAGACCGAATTTTCCGAAATTTTGCGTAACGCGTTTGCCAACCCCATCGGGTTTCGCGTTATTTGTGCGCCGCATGCATCCGCCGCATATTCGCGCCGACGCGAAATAGCCATGCGCAAAATTGGCGTAATCGCGACATTAAAAATAGTGAACGCCAACCACACCATCATTATGACGGCGGCACCGTTATTTTTTTCATCATCACGCGGTCGTGCATACATAATATTGCGCGCCAACATATCCGCGATAAAGACCGTAACACCGATGCCGGTAATAATAAACATATCAAGTCGTATATCACGATTCCCAATGTGCGACATTTCATGCGCGATTACACCCTCCAATTCTAATTTATCAAGTTTTTCAATAATTCCGCGGGTCAGGGCAACCGTTGCATCGCGCGGGCTTCGCCCCGTTGCAAACGCGTTCATGGCATTATCATCAATCACATAAACACGTGGTGTGGGTAATCCCGCCGCCAACGCGACATTTTCCACCGATTTGTAGACATATCTATAATCAGGGTCTGTATCACTTATTTGTTTTGCACCCGCCATATTCAATATCATCGAATCCCCAAAAGACCAAGAGATAAGCATCCAAATTAAACACGTAACCGCCGTTGGAATTGCGACCATTGCGGTGGTATTTACCGCTTCGTTTAACGGTTGAACACACCAAACACAAAGGAAAACAAGCACGATAAAGATAATCGGGAACAAAATAACCAAAACCGCGGTTTTGATATTGTTCGCGCGTATATGGTCATAAACAGTTTTGACTTTGTTCATATTGAAAATGGTATTAGAAAAAATAATTGGATTCAATATATTTATTTCTTTGCATAAATGTGGTAAAATATGCGCATAATGAAAGGAAAGATTTTCTGCTTTTTAACAATTGCGGGTTTGTTTACATCGGCACTTTATGCGGGGTTTATCGAACCCGCGACTTTTCCAAAGGTTGCCGCCGACATGTCTTTTGTTGACCGCATGGCGTTAAATGCCGCCGGATACGAACCGTATGAAAGTGAATACGATGAAAATGGAAAATGTATTTCCGGGTGTTCGTATGCTCAAATGAACTTGGAAGATGAAATCGCCGCAATGGAACGGTGGAATGCGTTGGTCAAACAAGATTTGGTTGAAAATTACGACTATACTGAAAACGATGACGGCACACTTACCGCACCCGGATATGACGACGAAGATGAAGAATATTATAACGAAGACGAATGGGATATCCCATTCCCGGATGACAAACCGGCGCAAGAAGACAACACTTTCTCGAATGCCGGATGTGCGGTGCGTAACGCGGAATTCGAAAACCGCGCCGTCCCGTATCGCAGTCCACTTGGCCACATTTCATGCATAACATCGGGTTATGGGATTCGGCGCAAGATAAATGGACGTACAAATTTGCACTATGCAATTGACCTGCGCGCGGCGATTGGAACACCACTTTATGCGCCGGCGGCGGGAACGGTAACGGCGGTGTATACGCATGGAACGCGCTGTGGTCGCGGACTTAGCATAAGCCATGCAAATGGATATTCAACAAACTATTGCCACCT
>JAZLCM010000067.1:0-6015 GCA_045614245.1 Candidatus Enterousia sp. | reverse complement strand
GTGCGTGAAATAACAAAAATTCATGAGCAGGCGATGATTGGCTATCCGGCGGATTTGAAAAATATTGAACCACCACGAGGGGAAATTGTTATCGTTGTTGCACCGGCACCAGAACATAAAATGTCTGATGATGAAATATCGGAAATTGTAAATGATGTCGCGATGAATTCTACCAAGGCGGCGGCAAATGATTTGGCGATGCGTGCCGGAATTTCAAAAAAAGAGGCTTATCGGCGTTTAATTAAAAAGGACTAAGGATATGATAAAATTTGTCGGCGGTTTTGAAAATGTATGCGATTTGCCACAAACACAATTTCCGGAATATGCCTTTGCCGGACGTAGCAATGTTGGAAAATCTTCGTTGATAAATGCGATTCTTGGTGAAAAAGTGGCGCGAACATCGAATACGCCTGGGCGGACACAAACACTGAATATGTTTAATGTTAATGATAAAATCATAATTTTAGATTTGCCGGGCTATGGTTATGCGCGCGTGTCGCGGGCGGACAGTATGCGATGGATGTTGCGATTCCAAGAATATATTATGACGCGACGACAATTAAAACGGTTGTTTATATTAATTGATTCGCGTATCGGTGCACGCACATCAGATATAGAATTGATGGATTTTTGTGACAAGAACGGAATATCTTATCAGGTTGTTTATACTAAAAAAGATAAACGTATTCGTGAAAAAAATCAGGCTATGATTTGTGCAGATAATCATCCGGCGATGGTTGATGATATTGTTGAAACTTCGTCAGAAAAAAAATATGGCATAGATAGTTTAAAGGCGATAATTGGTATCAAATAAAAATATCTTTTGTGTTTCGAATCCCGCAAAGATACTTGACGGTCTTTGGCGGGTCATGAAGGAATCAAATATCGATTTGACGGATATGTTGATTTTTTTGCCGAATCGGCGTGCTGTGCGAAGTGTTGAAAAGATGATTGTGGAAAAAATTGGACATGCGACTTTGTTGCCAAGGCTTGTTCCATTGGGCGAGGGAATCGAAGATAATGACGCAGATGAAAATGGCGAAACTGGTACCGTGTCACAGCAAGAACGGGCGGTCGCAACCGCTTATATATTGACCGGAATACCGACAATTAAAACTATATCAAATGCGTTGCCAATTGCGCGAACACTTGTCACTATGCAAGATTATTTGGAAAACAGTGGTGTTGATATTGCGGATATAGATTGGATGAAGTTAATCGACGATAAATACGCAAAACATTTTCAAGACAAGGCGCAAATTTTATCGGTATTGGCGCGTGTGCAAAAAGATGTCTTTAATGGTCGTGATACCGAAACAAAACGCCGGAATTCCGATGTATATGCGTGGTGCGATTATGTAAAAAATATGCGCATGGATAAATCGTTGGTTATTGTTTGCGGTTCAACCGCAAGTGTTCCGGTTACGCGAAAACTTATGTCTGTGATTGCGGAATTGCCAAATGGACGAATAATTCTGCCGGGCAAGATTTCCGGCGTAAAGGAAGATTTTGAACTTGATACAAATCCGTATAATTCCGAATATAAATTTTTTACTGAAAACGGATTAGATGTGTCGGATGTACATGAAATTTATGTTGGTGAATCGTGTATCGATTTTATGAATATGGCGTTTTCCAACGTATACAGCGATTTGGATTCGTATAAGTTACCAAATTGTCATTTAATAGAAACCGCACGTGAATCCGAAGAAGCCGCCGCCATCGCCGAAATTGCTGCGCGTAAAATAGCTCAAAATAAAACTGTTTTGGTGATAACACCCGATGCGGCGGGCAATCAACGATTGGTACCGGAATTCTTGCGTCGTGGTATTGTTGCAGATTTTTCCGGAGGAACACCGGGGACTATGACGACCGCGGGCAGGGCGATTTTAAATTTATTTGATGACTGGATTGAATATGATAATCATTTGTTTGAAGAGATTTATGTGTCCAATGATTTTAATTTGTTTGATACGATTGCCGAAATTGTTGATAAATTTACCGAAAGTTTTTCGCCACAATTTAATGTTGAAGATTCGATGCCTATTTGGACGGCGATAAAAAAACTTTCTGATTGTTTGGCGGATAAAAAGATAAAGATCAGTATTGTTGATGCACGTGCATTTATTGCGGACACTTTCAGTGATGTTCGTGTTCGTTTGCCCATGAATGATGCGGCAAAAGTTGTTGTTTTGGGAACCATCGAATCCCGTATGCAGACCGCTGATGTTGTCATACTTACCGGATTGAACGAAGGAATGTTTCCGGCAACGGGTTATGAAAATCCTTGGTTGCCACGCAGAATATCGAACCAAATTGGTTTGCCGTCGCCAAATCATAAAGTTTCATTGATGGCACTTGATTTTATGAATTTGTCTTGTGGTACGCAGGTTTATTGGTTGCGCAGTAAAGTTTCGGGTGGCGTTCAAACCCAAGAATCCCGCTTTATTTCGCGTGTAATTGTTGCACGTGGTAAATTTGATACCGATGCGGCGATTGATATATTGGGCGTTGTGCGTTCGCGCGACATGGTCGAATTTAATCCACTGTCTTATGAAAATCCGGCACCGCCCGCGGATTGGTCGGATGTTTATGTCACAAGTTTGGAATTGTTGATACATAATCCGTATGCGTTCTATGTGCGGCATATATTGCGGTTGCGTCCAATGAATGATTATTGGGTGGGCCCAGATGTGCGGGATTTTGGGACATTGGTTCATGCGGTTTTAGAAAGCGCACCGGCGGACGCTACGGAACAATGGCTTGTTACGGAAATGGATAAACGGGCGTTAGAAATACTTGGTAAAAATAATTTGATATTTTATTTCTGGCATCGGCGCTTTCTCGAAATCGCGCCGATTGCATTGCAAATGTTGCATGAAACGGCGGGTGCATTTGTAGAAATCGAAGGTATTGCAAATATCGCCGGTCGTAATGTGCGTGCGCGTGCCGATAGAATTTGGGATGGTGGCGTATTGGATATCAAAACGGGTGCCGCGCCAAGTAAAACTCAATTAGAAAAAGGTAATATGCCGCAATTACCGTTAGAGGCGTATATGTTGCAAAATCACGGGTTCCGTTTTCGTACAACGGGGAAAAGTGATATGCCGACTATGCAGTTTTTGCAATTAAAATCTGGGGATACACAAATTATAAAGTATGATGTTGAACAAACCGCAATGGCAATAAACGCGGCGTATAGCAAGGTTACGGATTTGTTTAATATGTATTCGGCGGGTGGGGCAGAATATAAGTATATGCCGAATTCCGAAATGAAATACAAAGAATATGATGACTTTGCGCGTGCCGACGAACGGGACTAGTCGATTTTAATCATCAATCCACAATGGTCGGTTGGTCTTTCACCACTGCGTGGGTCGCAATCTATTTCGCATTGTGTAATCATTTTAGTTGCGGTTTTGTTTGCTATAAAATAATCAAGACGAAGTCCATGTTTTTGTTCGAATCCCCTTTGGCGATATCCGTACCAAGTATACCCGATTTCGTCGGGGTGCATTTTGCGCCAAACATCTGTCCATCCGTCGTCGAACCAGGATTGCAAAATTCTGCGTGCCGCCGGTGCAGAAATACTGGACCCTACATAGTTTTCTGGTTTCCAAACATCGCGGTCGGTTATTGCTACATTGAAATCGCCACCGATTATCACCGCTTCGGGTGAATCAAGGTACTGTGATATGTACTTTCCAAATGCCCGCATCCAATCGATTTTGTATTCGAACTTTGGCGATGTTTCCGATTCCCCATTTGGCATATAGACATTTATAATTCGGATTCGCCCATCGATTAAGGTTTCTAAAAATCGCGCGTTTGGGTCGGGATAGTTTGGTATCCCGCGAATGGTGTCTTCGATAGAAAATTTGGAAAAGGTTGCGACCCCGTTCCAACTTTTTTGACCGAAAACCTTGATGTTATATCCGTATTCTTCGAATATATTGTGTGGAAATCCGGCGGTTTCGACCTTTAATTCTTGGACAAGTATCGTGTCGTATTCCCCAGATTCAAGAATTTTGATAAATGTTTCCGCATGTGCGCGTATAGAATTTATGTTTACGGTAAGTATTTTCATGTTTGCAATCTTTCCTTTTATGGGTATAATAACCCTAACATATTTTAAAAACAACAAGGATTTTAAATCATGAACAGTATGTTTCAGTTTTTGGAAAGCGCGGTCAAAAAGTGGCCAAACGGAATTTATTTGGTTCGTGAAAATGTAACATTTTCTGACTTTATGAAAATGGTGCGTGCACGTGCGGCAACACTGCATTCAATCGGTGTGCGTGCGGGCGATGTGGTTGGAATCTTGTCGCATAATATACCGGCGTTTCCAATTACTCTTTTTGCGATTTGGTATTTGGGTGGAACGGTATTGTTGCTTGATACAAATCTGACACCGTTTGAATACGATAATATGACCACGATTACAAAGTGCAAATTTGTTTGCGCGGAAAAGTCGTTTTTCTATAAAACTGATGTGTTCCAGTTTCTTGATATTACGGCGACGGACGCGGGGGAAAATCCGAAACTTTCGCCTGCGGAATTAAAGCCCGCCGATATTGCGACATTGTCGTTCACATCTGGGTCGACCGGTACGCCAAAGGTTGTGCCACTTACGCACTATAATTTGTTGGAATGTGCAAATTCGTTGCTTGATATGAAGGAATGGTTCGAAGTTGGCGATATTATGTATGGGTTTTTGCCGATGTATCATATATTTGGTTTTGCGGTGGAAATCCTTGCAACATTAAAGTATGGCGCGGGTGTTTTGTTGCAACCGACCGTTAATCCAAAGGAAATTTTGGCGGACTTTAAACGCTATCGCCCGCATGTTATTCCCGCAGTGCCGCGTTTGTTCGAAGTGTTTCGTAATAAAATTATTGACGGTATCAAGGCGGAACATAAATGGGCAATGTTTTCTTTCTTGACCAAGAATTCAAAGTGGCTGCGTAAAATCGGGCTTGGCAAATTGGTCGATATGGCGATTAAACCTGTGTTGGATGTGTTTGGCGGTCGCGTAAAGTTGATGATTGCCGGTGGTGCGGCGACAAAGCCGGAAATTGAAAATTTCTTTGTGTCGCTGGGGCTTGGGTTTATCCAAGGGTTCGGTATGACTGAAACGGTTGGACCAATTTGTATTTCAAAGCCTTGTAAAAATCGTGTGCCGTTCGCCTTTGGTGCGCCGACCACGAATAACGAGGTTGAAATCCGCGATAAAAATGAAGACGGCGTTGGCGTTTTATGGCTGCGTGGAAACCAGGTGTTTAACGGATATTTGAATAATGACGAGGCTAATAAAAACGCATTCGATGAACGTGGGTTCTTTAATACCGGCGATATGGTGTCTATGGATAAAAATGGCGAATTGCATTTTGCGGGGCGTAAAAAGCAGGTCATTGTTTTGGACAGTGGTAAAAATGTTTATCCTGATGAATTAGAAGGTTTGTTTATAAACATTCCGGGTGTGAAAAATGTTGCGGTGTTTGAGCATAAGGTTAAAGATAAAACCGTTGCATACGGCGTATTTAGCGTCGCACCGGATATGACAATGGAAAAACTTTCTGCGGAAATTGCGGCGGCAAACAAGAAAGTTGCATCATATAAATGGGTGACTCATTATGCTATGACGACCGAAGATTTGCCAACGACCAGTACGCAAAAGGTTAAACATCATGTCGTGCGTCAGAATCTTATTGATGGCAAATATCCAGATAGGAAAGAGTAAAAATTAAATATAATTATTCATCTGCAAATTTGTTGGCGCGTTTATGTATGTCTACTACACTGCACTTGTCAACAAATTTGCATCTAAACAATTCTCTTTAATTTTTATAAGTAGCTGATGTTAGTAAAAATGGTGTGTTGGCACCTATGCTACTTCCCTAAACATAATTGAGAGAATGTCATATCAAGTATTTCATCTGTGCCGATTGTGCCAAGTATGCGACCGATTGCGTCTGCGGCGTATCGCACATGTTCCGATAAAATATCATAATCGCC
>JAZLCM010000066.1:0-14072 GCA_045614245.1 Candidatus Enterousia sp. | reverse complement strand
GTCGGTCTTACCGCCGCCCAAGCAACGGCGATCCATACCGCATCCGACGGTGAAAACGCACTTACCGCGGACACTTCGGCATCCAAGGCGTTACTTACCGCGATTATGAATTCTATACGCGGTGGCGACACAACCGTCAGTGGGAAAATGTCGGACTTGAACAGTATAAATCTTTCGTTCGATACTGTGAATATGTTCGGTCTTAACGATACCGCCCAGGTAATCGCGTCATACAACGGCACCGAACTTTATAATGCGGTTTACCCGTCATGTCGTGGCGCCGTTGCCGCCGATTGCAACGATGCATCATTACAACGCGCGGTTACCGCGTACCTTATGGCCATCGAACAAGATTGTAACACTGTGCAAACCGCACTTGAAAACAAACAGAAAGATTTACGCGCCGCGGTCCGCGAAAGCAGCGCGATGTTGGACCTTGCCCGGGTCGAAAATCGTGCCAAACATAATTCGGATAATATGGCAACCTGTATCGGTAATGTCGAATCCGCCATACTTAGCGAGCAAGTTTGTGGTGCAAATTATCACAAATGCCTTGATAACGGCGAATTTATCGATGTGACGACGGGCGCACCAATTACTGGCGTCGTGCGATTTTATGAATTACAGGAAATGTTAAAATTCGATCAAAACAAAGATAACAAAGACCAAAAATTGGCACAAAACCCGGACAACCGCGAATTTGTTAAAAACTTTGAAAACAAAACAAAAAAGTTCGCCATGGACGCACTGGACAAGTGCACCGAAATTGCCGACACTGCGTGGGCGGAATACTTGGACAAGGCATTATTGGATATATACTATGCGCAAAGGGCAAAGGTTCAAACAATAAAAACCGGTTGCTTTGATTTAATATCAAAATGCTATGCGGATCGCGACACCGCGATAACCGCGGCGATGACGGAACTTATTGATGGAACAACCGAATTATCGTTGATGCCGGACAAAATTATCCTTACACGTGAAATGTGTTCAAATTATGTCGATTCTTGCAACAATATGTTCGCCGACGAAAATGGCGACCGCACAATTATCGCGGAATATGTAAACACCCAGGCGGACACCGACACAACCGCGGCATGTCGTGCGGTGGTTCAGCAATGCTTTGACAGTTTTGGCGGCACAAATTATGAAAACTTTTATTATCCATCAAGTGGATTGTTTCAAACGGGATTCGTTGACCAAATTGTCGACGATGAAAACCCAAAACAACTGACCGCACTTGATTGGTTCAGCCTTTATGAATACGACGAAACCGGCAACCGGAAACCGGGCTATAAATCCAAATGCGCAAAACTTGTTGCCGATATAACAAGTTGCGCCGATAAAGTAGAACAGGTATTCGGCGGGCTGGACGCGATTGTCGCGGGACGCGACATGGACGAATATGGTCAATATACATATAGCAATAGCGGCAACCCAGCATACGGATATGGTTGGGCAAAATTAAACGATGGCGATGATAGAATTCCATGGGATAATCCCACCGATTACTATGACACCGGCAATCATTATAAATTCAAGAACCGCCGTTTGCGTCCAACCGGTGTCGCGACCGAGGTTTATAATCAAATCATCGACAGCCTGACTACACAGTGCATGAACTTGCAGGGCAAATTCATCGAAGCACAGTTTGTTGATCATCGTTTTTATAATTCTTCTTGTATATTAGATTTTGAAGAATTGGACGCCTATTACCATTACACCATCACACATGTATACGGACTTCATTCTGGATTTCAAGAACAAATGTGCCCGCGAAATTATACAACAAATATAGATGCCGCCACATGGGGAATGTGTTCATGCTGGGAAAACGGTGGACGCAGAAGCCGAAACGGCAAAAGCGAAAAATGCATGGCTATAATACCAGTAGATTCTGATTACGATCGCTGTGACGGCAATTTTAACGCAAACAACAACGATGATTTGACATTAGATTTTGACGATTGGTGCCAGGCAAAGGTAAACCCCTCCACCAATCAGGTTTGCCCCAGTTCTCATCAAACCGATTGTATCACAGAAAATATTCCGGCCGGTGTTCCTGATGGTATCACTAACCCCTAACACTAGCCACTAACACTTACACTAACCACTTAGGTCAACACTTGTTCCGCAATTATCTTGCTTGCCACACCATCTGTCCGTACCCACATTTTATCCGCGGAATGTAATTCGGCAATAACCTTTTTATGATTTTTTATCAAATCATTAAATCCACGCAATATATTTTTTGCGGTCGCTTTGTCACCCAAAAATTCCGGATATACCGTGCGATTCAACAATATATTCACCAAAGAAACCCATTTTACCCGTATCAGCAAATGTCCAATCCACGTCGTAATTCGGTTCATTTTATACACAACAACCGCCGGAATATGCAACATCGCCAATTCCGCCGAAACGGTCCCACTTGCAACAATTGCAACAAAAGTGCGCCGATATAAATCATAGCGTTGATTTGCCGGCACAATTTCGGGGATTGCCCGCCAATCCGCCACCGCGGACCTTATGTATTTTTCGGTCGTTTCAACCACAGGAATTGCGAATTTATATTCATTTGCATTTGGGATTTTTTCGATAAATTCACGAAACACCGGTAATAAACGTTTAACTTCACTCATGCGGCTTCCGGGGACAAGGGTTATAACCTTATCATCCACAAGTTTTTCATCGCCACCAAGTAAACCTTCGGCAATGGGATGTCCAACCACCACAGTTTCCAATCCATATTTGGTAAAATAAGGCACTTCGAAATCAAAAAAAGCATAAAGTTTATCGAAAATTTTTGCGTACTTTTTTGCGCGTCCCGGTCGCCACGCCCATACCTGGGGGGCGACAACGTGGTGAAACCGCAACCCACGCGCAATCATTTGCTGCCCCGCCGGATTTTTGCGTAACTTTTTTATGACCGAACGCGCAAAGCCCGGCGAATCAATGGTTAAAACCACATCGGGCTTATAACGAACTATCGCATCAACCGTTTGATTTATACGCCGCGTCAAAGTGCGAACATGCGCCAAAACCTCCATTATTCCCATGACCGACAAATCCGCCATAGGGAACACCGACCTTAACCCGCATGCCGTCATTTCGGCACCACCGATGCCGCGAAATTCGACATTTTTCATTTGTCGCATTATGCGCGCGCCCAGTGCGTCACCCGAAACTTCGCCCGCAATTATAAAGATTTTCTTATTCGGCATTTCCGGCGGTTCCAATTCCACGTTTTGAACGATTTTCTATGAAATCAATCGCGTCCATTGCATATTTGTTATTCTTAACCTCGCGCCGGACACGCGCAAGCCTTTCCGCGACCGTTCCATCCGTTTCACGAAACACCGCCGAATACACAGAATGAATTGCATGCATATCTTCATTAGTAAACCCATGCCGCATCAACCCAACACGATTTATAGTTCGATATGTCGCACGCGGTCCATCATATATCGCATACGGTAATATATCATTTGGCACACCCGACATTCCACCAATAAAGGCATTACGACCAATACGCGCAAATTGCAAAACCATAACGCCACCGGACAAAATTGCATAGTCTTCAATTTCAACATGACCGGCAACCTGGACCAGGTTAGACATAACCACACTGTTCCCCACCTTGCAATCATGCCCGACATGCGCATTCACCATAATTTGGCAATCATCGCCAATCACCGTTCCGTCGGATGCCGGTGTTCCCGAATGAATCGTCACATATTCGCGAATACGGCACCGCTTGCCAATACGTAGTCCAGTCATGGCGGTTTCATCTTGCCATTTTAAATCCTGACTCATCACGCCAAGAACCGCAAAGGGATAGATAATAGAATCATCACCGATACTTGTTTTACCGCCCAACACGACATGCGATACCAATTCAACCCGGTCGCCCAACACAACATCGGGTCCAACAATACAAAATGGACCAATTTTACAATCAGCGCCGATTTTTGCGCCCGGCTTGATAACCGCACTTGGATGTATTTCTGTCATACTTTTACCCCATATTTCAAGATATTTCATATGGATAATACCGCACCAACAGAAATTTTGTTATTCAATAAATATAACGAATTATAACAAGAACCGCGCATCAGACCGATTTTCATTCGAATTAATAATCGAAAGCCAAAACACGCCGAGCGCAGTTATGGTTGGAACTTCTATTAAAATTCCAAACGCAATAACACCAAGGCATATCATTTTGCCACATACGCCCGCCGACACAGATTCACGATGCCACATAGACATTGCAAATAAAACAAATGCCATAAATGTAGCCGCCATAAAAATAGGCACCGCTTCGGTCAATAAAAACAAAACCATACACAACACCGTTCCAAACCGAACAAGCCATTTAAGTTTAACAAAGGCGCTTTTGTGAATTCGCCCACATGCCGGTACAATATCAACCGCCAACGCCGCCGCAAGCAATATCCCCGTCATCAAAACCCCAACTAAATGTATCGGGGTAAGGTTTCCAAGTTGACCAAACCGGAAAAATTCGGGTTGCATCAAAACGGCAACGGTTGCCGCAAGCATCAACGCCACCATACATGGTATCGCACGCAGGTGGAAATGCCGATATCGCCCAATCAAAAGCCCCGCGCAAACCGCGCCAATCTGTAAAATCGGTCCCCACCAATTCAATGTATCACAAAATCCAACCGGCACCATCAATAATATAAACAGGGCAATATTCACCCACCAACGCCGACGCATTCCGGCGCGCGCATTCCCGTACCATATCGGTAAAGGCACCGCCCGCGTATGAATTCCAATAAAGACACAAGAAAAAAACAGAATACCGGCGGTCACCCAAGGCAACAAAGACACACCATCGCGCAAGACATCATAATTACCGCCCATCAAAACGGTCCAAAGCATTATCATAACAATACTCCAAAACGCGACCCGTTCTGAATTAATAAAATCGCCAAACCCAAGTTTTTTTCCATAAAACCGCCCAAGCAAATAAATAGCCACAAATAACGGTGTGCATAACACAGCGTTCCAGAAAAAAGCCGGCGCAACAACGGCGGCATTATTAAAAGCACTCATAGCACTGCTGACCACAACGGTATCTTGAAACATAAACTTGCCTTTTGGTTTCCTGGGGATTATGATACATACATGACTAAAAAACAAGGCTTTTTTACCATAATGGGCGGCAAAGTCAAAATACTTTGTGGCCCATATAACCCAACATCAGACGCAGTGTGGCTTGCCGCATTTGCGGACGGCACCCCTAAAACGGTTTTGGATGTTGGTACAGGTACGGGCGCGGTTGCACTTTGCATTATGGCGCGAATTTCCGGAATTGATATGACGGTTCTTGACATATCGCCCGAAATGCTTGCCGCCGCGGAACAAAACTTTAACACAAACAATCAAAAGGCAACTTTTATCAATGCGGATATAATATCTTGGCGCACGGGTCAAACTTTTGACTTGGTCGTAACAAACCCGCCATATTTCAAGGGAACGCCAGCCACACATAACGCGCACCACAACGCCGATTTAACCCTTTGGATGCGAAAATGTATTGCACGCACACGACCAAATGGAACATTTATAACCATCGTTGATGCGCGGACACTTGCAACCGTAATATCCGAAATTTCTGCCCATTGTGGCGACATACGCATATTACCGTTATTTAGCAACAAAGATACCGCAGAACGCGTTTTAATATCATGTAAAGTAGGGCGTGCGCCAAACACAACCCTGTTTTCTGGACTTTCCATGAATTGCAATGCGATTTTACGCGACGGATTGGGCATAAATGACATCATCACGCCGTCAACCAAAGGCTAATCAAGGGCAAATTGTGATTTCTTGACTATTTAATATTATTGCACTATGCTACTAGGGTTATGATAAATTTTATAACACGATATTTCACATCTCTTTGGGCGTTCATCACTGCGCCTTTTAGGGCGATATGGCGCCTTATTACGCGTATTTTCCCACCGCGCGAATTTACCGTAATGGACACGCCCCGCGGGAATGTTTACACTTTCCAGCAAAGCAGTTTTTGGCGTTTTACAAAATTTTGTGGCAAAATCGGTCTTTTTGTTTGGGCGGCATGGTCAACATACGTATTTTTATATCACCGTCCAATGCTGCAAAGCCGTACAATTCAGTTGGAAAATATGCGACAAAAGTACGCGCACCACATGATTGACCTGCAAAATTACCTTGGTAAATACAACGAATTGACCAAGAACATCAATGTTATTGATGACAAGTTATTAAAAGACACCAAACTTTCTAACGAACAAAAAGAGGCACTAATTAACGAACGCCTTAAAACCTGGGGTGAATTGGACTTTCTTAAAACGCGCGTGACCGAAATGTTCACCGACGAAGAATACGCGCCCGAATATACCAAGGTTTCGGACTTGGCGGTTGAATATGAACTGACTTTGGCGGAAAACATTGAAATTAAAAAGCGCGATATTGAATTACTTGAAACCATCGCGAAAATTATTGATGCCGATAACAAAATTGTCGATTCGGTTTCGAAACTTGCCGGGGATAAAGTTGCCGAATTGCGTGCGGAACTACATCATATAAACGGAACACTTGCAACACTTGGTCTGTCCGAAGCGACATTGGTCAAAAATGCGAATCGGTTTTCAAATCAATTTGTTGGGGCGGTGTTCGATCCGCTTGAAATTGATAAAGATTTGGACGAAAAATATCAAAAATTGGCGGACGATATAACGCTTTGGAACGGACTTAGCAAACTTAAAAAGACTTTGCCACTTGGGGCACCGATCAAAGATGTCCGCGTAACTTCTAAATACGGCAAACGCAAAGATCCGTTTACTGGCGTTCAAAAACAACACAAAGGCATAGATTTCGCCGGCAAGATAGGTACAGAATTGATGGCGGTCGCACCTGGACGTGTTATATCTGCGGGCGAACGCGTTGGATATGGCACAACGGTTGAAATTGACCATGGACTTGGGTTCACAACATTATATGCGCATCTTTCCAAGGTCGCCGTATCGCGCGGCGATTGGGTGCGTCCGGGAACAATTGTTGGACTTGGTGGCTCTTCGGGGCGGTCAACGGGTCCACACTTGCACTATGAAATACGGTACAAGGGAAATCCATTTGACCCCGAAAAATTCGTAAAGGAATAAAAATGTTGGCATTTACAAACGCAGATGAAAAAACTTCACCGACCATAATCGGCGCGGGATGCAAATTGAACGGCGACATTAAAACCGACCACAGCGTTCAAATCCATGGACATGTTGTTGGTGACATTACCGCCGAAACGGTTGTTATCGGGCGTGGTGGTGTTGTCGAAGGCAAGGTATTCACAACAAATTTGTTCTTGCACGGCACACTTAATGGCCCGGCGACGGTCGATATTGCAAATGTGTTCAGTCGCGCACAAATGATTGGCACATTGTCATATCGAACATTAAATATAACCGCCAATACGGGGCTGGAATGCAAATTGGCAAAGCGCAAGGATAAATAGAAATGAATAAAAATATCGAAAAAGTGTTTATTGCCGCCGACCATCGTGGGGTAGGGCTTAAGTTATACCTTATTGAAATGCTAAGTGCATTGGGGTATAACATGGTAAATCTTGGAACGGACGATTTGAATACGCCGGTGGATTTTCCAGATGTCGCAAAAACACTTGCCGACGCAATGTTGGACGCGCCGGACACACGCGGAATTTTGGTTTGCGGTACTGGCGCGGGCGTTCAAATTGCGGCAAATCGTTACCGTCATATTCGTGCTTCGCGTTGCGACAGACCGGACCAGGCACGCGACGACCGCTTTCATGACGATATAAATGTTTTGGCACTTGGATCGGACGATATAGACATTGAAATAGCATTTCTTTGTGCAAGAGCATTCCTTGAAAGCCCATTCGACGATTGCGAAAAGCGCCGCCGCCGGATAGAGAAGATTTCATAGTGTAAGTGTTAGTGATAAGTGTAAGTACCTCCGCCCGAATGGGCGGGGGCATAATTTTGCTGATTTATTTCCCAAGTCCATTATCCGATTTGCCCATCATATGCGACATGTTGCTGGCTTTTTCGGCGTTTATATTCCTTATTACCGGCAATAGGTGTTCGGGAACCTTACCGCCATAGAATCGTTGAATATACGCGTTAAATTCGGATTCGCGCACCGCCACAGGCGCCGTCAATGACGCAGTGCAAACAATCATCGGTTTCCCATTTTTATCCTTCTGTTTAATATCTATTGGATGAATATCTTCTGGATTATTATTTAAAACAAATTGTCTGCTTACCCACTTTTTATCCCCACTGATATCAAAAGGATTATCAACATATATCGCCGTAACATACGCATTAGGACGCAGAACCCTTTGCGTTTCATCCCAAACGGCAACCACAGTATCACCGGGCAACGCCAACATTGCGTACCGGTCATATTCATCTTTTAATTTACCATACGCGGATTCACCATGCTTCAAGCCTTGCCAGGTTTTTCCATTTTCAAATAGATAATCTTTGCCCTTGGTATTTTTGTATGTATCTTTTGTTCCGTCGGGATATTCGCGTGTAATCATACTTTCCCCGTCCTTTGCAACGGACCATTGACCCGTATCAGTGCAAAAATATTTTTCCCCCGGAATACACTTTGTAACCATTTCGCGAATTGGTAACTTTGCAACAGCCATCGCATTTGGATTCGCAATAAACGCCGCTATGGATTCAGCCGTTTGTTTATAAGTGGTCATTTTTTATCCTTTCTAAAAAACAAACCATATATATTATACATTATATTACAGAAACCGCACTAATCAAAGATAAAATTTCCCTAGCTTATGTTTACAACAACAAAAAACGGATGTTTTGAAGCATCCGTTTTCTTATATAACATATTCTCCATCATTTATTGACCACGCGATCCAAAACGACGCTGAACCATAATATCGGCTATGCTGTCCGCCTCATTATCTGCTTCATACCTTTTATCACGCAGGTCTTCTTTTAGTTTTATCTGGTTCTGTAATGAGTCCACCGTACGTCGTTCTGCGGCGGAATAGTCCCTGTCTTGCCATTGTTTCCTATGCCTTTCAACTTTGACAACTTCACTATAATAAACACGCACTCCCATATTGGAACCAGGACTAAACGAAAAGTCTGAATCGCCAACCCGTGGCAAAGGTATCGCTTTCGAATGAACATCTTCGTCCATCCAATGATTATCATTCCAATAAGACGACCAGGGTCTCATATACGTTTCAAAATCTTTATGATCAGTAAACACTGGTGTTTTTTCAACTCTGCCATTGGCACGTGTTTTTACAACCTGCCATCTGCCAGGCGCAACAGATAACAGTTTATATTTCGCCCCTGGCTCACCGAAAAAATCCACATCCAAATTGGAATCGTATACATCCACAGAACGCACAGTCACCATTGGATCAGCACTAGCATAATAATTCAAAGCCTCATACGAACCGTATTCGCTACCTTCTACTTGCCCCACACCGATCTCATCATCTTTTAAATGAGCCGCTGAATAATAGTCTGCAAACCGATCCTCCACAGCCTTACGATTACCCGCCAATTTCCGTTCTGTACTTTCAATAACATCCGCCACTTTTTGCTTTATTTCTGCCTTGCGCATATCGCCATAGTATGACTCATCAACAATATCATCGACATGTCTTTGCCATGATTCTGTTAAACCGAAACGCCACCCATCAAATTCTATACCAACAAACAATTCTTCAAAAAAATCCACCCCTCCATACTCATTACGATCTTTTGAAAAATAATTATCATAACGCAAATTGTATTTATCCAGCAAATTTCTTATACTTTGTTCACCTTGTTCAATAATTGGCCACCCGGTTTTAACAAGTTCTTTTTCCATGGTTCCCGCCAACGTTTTGCCATATTCCATCATTTCAATTTGATATTGATCATAATGACTATCACGCATAGACCTAAGTTCTTTATCATAATCTGCATAACCATTTCGTTGTCTTATTGAATCGCGCACACGATAATAATAATCTTCTTCGGCTTTTTCCCTGGCTTCCTCTTCCTTTATCGCCTGTTGTTCAGCTTCCCATTCTTGTTCTTCTAATAATTCCTTTTTTTCTTCACGTCTTTCTTGAATGCTATTTGCGATCTTTGGTCCCCCGATTGCCGCTGCCGCCAACAAAGACCCCAATACAAATCTCCGTGCCTTTTTCCCTGCCATATCTTTTCTCCTTTTATTTTTATTTATCAGTCAATTATACCACAAAAATGGCTTATGCTCAAACAAAAAAACTGCGCGATTCACCGCGCAGTTTCCCACTAATCACTAACCACTTACACTAACACTTGTCGCGGTTCCGGCGGAGACAGACTAATCACTTTTTTACCACAAAATTCACCATTTTCTTTGGCACGACAATGGTTTTTATGATTTCGGCACCGGCGATTTTGCCTGCGGCGACATCCCGCGCCATCTTGGTCAAAGTGTCGTTATCCGCGTTCAAATCAGCGTTAAATTCGCCAACACGTTTGCCATTAACCGTCACCGCAAAGGTCGTTGTGGTTTGCACCAACTTTGACGGGTCAAATTTCGGCCATGGTTCAAACACAAGCATGTCGGCATGTCCCAACTTTTCCCACATTTCTTCGGTTAAATGCGGCGCAAACGGATTCAATACTTGAATTAGGACTTCATACGCACGCCGTGGCATTTTCCCACCCGAAAAAGCATTCAAAAATTCCATCATAGCCGAAATCGCGGTATTAAACTTCATACCGTCCAAACGTTCCGTCACATCAGCCACCAGGCGGTTTATCAACACATCTTGTTCGGCCGTTGGCGCATCATCAGAAAGGTTATCGCTTGCCGCCTCTACCCGACGCAGGAATCTTTCGACCCCGCGCAAAGTATCTTCGGACCAGTTCATATTATTCTGTTCCCATGGCGCAAGGTAAAGTATCGCAAGCCTGCATGCATCCGCACCCACACGTGCAACCACATCGGACGAAGGCACGACATTTCCGCGCGACTTTGACATTTTTTGCCCGTCCACACCCATAATCAAACCATTACTGGTGCGCTTTTTATACGGTTCCGCACCCGGAACAAAGCCCAAATCCGCCAACACTTTATACCAAAACCGCGAATAAAGCACATGGCGCGTCGTATGTTCCATACCACCGTTATAGTGGTCAATCGGCATCCATTTATCGAGTTGGGTCCGCGAACAAAACTCCTTATCATTATGCGGATCCAAATACCGCATAAAATACCACGAAGACCCCGCCCATTGCGGCATAGTATCCGTTTCACGCCGCGCCGCGCCGCCACAACATGGACATGTTGTCTTTATCCAATCGGTTGCCCGCGCAAGCGGACTTTCGCCGGTATCGGTTGGCTTGTAATCCTGCATATACGGTTGCAACAACGGCAATTCAGATTCAGGTATCGGTTGCCATCCGCATTTTTCACAATAAACCATTGGAATCGGTTCGCCCCAATACATTTGCCGCGAAAAGCCCCAGTCTTTTAACTTATACTTTTTCGTTCCGCGCGCAAAGCCATGTTCATCCCCAAACTTTATCGCGGCGGCAATCGCATCGTCTTTGCCCATTCCGTCCAAGAAAGATGAATTTATGTGCACACCGTCGCCTTCCCAAACCTTGTCCGGTTCGCCACCCGAAAGCACAGGAATAATTTCCAATCCGAACTTTTTCGCAAAGTCCCAGTCGCGCGAATCATGCGCCGGCACCGCCATAATCGCACCAAACCCATAATCCGCCAACACATAGTCCGATATAAAGATTGGAATTTCACGACCATTAAATGGATTGGTCGCCATTACACCTTCAAGTTTTACACCGGTTTTATCCTTTGTAATATCGGTACGTTCGATTTCAGACTTTGCCTTGGCCGCGACAATATATTCACGCACAGCATCGACATTTTTAATGCGCCCATCATCAATCCATTTCTGCACAAGTTTATGTTCCGGTGCAATAACACAGAAAGTCACACCAAATATGGTATCCACGCGCGTCGTATAGACCGTCATAATATCATCACCAACGCGGAAATCAACATCTGCGCCATACGAACGCCCAATCCAGTTGATTTGCATAGTTTTAACTTTTTCCGGATAATCAACCAAAGCCAAATCGTCAATCAAACGGTCAGCATACTTTGTCATCGCCAAATTCCATTGCAGTTTCATTTTCTTTTCAACCGGTCCATGACAACGTTCGCAACAACCGTCTTCCAATTCTTCGTTGGTAAGGTTAGTTTTGCAATTTGGACACCAATTCATCGGCAATTCAGACTTGTACGCCAAGCCCGCCCGCCAGAATTGAATAAACATCCACTGTGTCCACTTAATATATTCGGCATCCGAAGTTGCGATTTTTGATTCCGGATCAAACGAAAGCCCCATAACCGAAATATCTTTTTCAAATATTTTGATAAGTTCCGCAACCGAATCCCGCGGGTGTTTCCCAATTTTTGTCGCATATTTTTCCGATGAAATACCCATAGAATCATATCCAATCGGGAACAAAACATCAAACCCGCGCATACGTTTATACCGCGCCATAACATCCATTCCGGTATACGGCAACATATGCCCCACATGCAACCCCGAACCCGACGGAAAAGGAAATTCAATCAAATTATAATACTTTGGCTTTGAACCGTCGTTTTTCGGCACAAACGCGCGCGCGTCCGCCCACCGGCGTTGCCACTTTTCGTCCCGTTCAATAACTTTTTTTATATCCTCAGATGCCATAATGCGCCCCTTTTAAAACAACTTACCACAGGGCAGGTTATCAAACTTATCGCGCGTTATCAAGTTTTTTTGTCTTTGCGGTATAATAATACCATAACGATTTTTCTTGACATTTCCGGCGAATTGCGACATAATTCCACGCGAACTTTTAACAAAACAAAGGTAAAACAAAAATGGTGGCGACAAAATCGTTAAAAAAGTGTGAATTGGATGCCAAATGGTATCTGATTGACGCGACCGATTGCACACTGGGTCGTTTGGCGGCGTACACCGCGAACATCCTGCGGGGCAAGAATAAACCAACATGGACACCGAACATGGATTGCGGGGATCATGTTATCATTATCAACGCCGATAAAGTGGCACTTTCGGGGACCAAGGCCGACAAAACAAAATTCTATTGGCACACGACATACCCGGGCGGGATCAAAGAACGCACATTGGGTCAAATGCGTAGCGAAAAAACGACAATGCTTGTCAAAAACGCGGTAAAGCGCATGATGGGCCGTCGCACTGCGGTTGCTTTGGCGGACAAACGTCTGACCAAGTTGCATGTATACGCGGGTGCGGAACACAAACATGCCGCGCAAAATCCGATCGTTATTGATTTTGCGGGATTGAATCGTAAAAACAAAAGGGGCGAATAATGGCAACCGAAACAAAAAAGACAACTGCCAAGGCAACAACTGCAAAGAAAGCGCCCGCGGCGACAAAGAAAACCGCTGCACCAAAGGCTGTGGCAAAGACAACGACCAAGGCCGCAACCGCCCAAAAGGCAACTGCGACAGTGGCGACCCCAAAATTGAACAACGCGATTTATGCCACTGGCAAACGCAAAGATTCTGTGGCACGCGTGTACATGGTTCCGGGCAAGGGCAACATCGTTATCAACGAACGCCCGATGGCGGCATATTTCCGTCGTCCGGTGTTGCAAATGATTCTAAACCAACCGTTTGCCGTCACAAAACGCGAAGGTGCATATGATGTATTCGCAATGGTTATGGGCGGCGGACTTTCCGGTCAGGCTGGCGCGGTAAAACACGGTATTTCCAAGGCATTGGAAAAGGCGGAACCGGATTTGCGCGCACCATTAAAGGCTGCGGGCTTCCTTACCCGCGATAGCCGCGTTGTCGAACGTAAACACTATGGTTACCGCAAGGCACGTCGTTCAACACAGTTCAGCAAACGTTAATGATAGTGTTAGTTGTAAGTGGATAGTGTTAGTAAAACCGTCGGGAAACCGGCGGTTTTATTTTTGATCAAAGGATAA
>JAZLCM010000065.1:0-22718 GCA_045614245.1 Candidatus Enterousia sp. | reverse complement strand
CCCGTGGGGGTTCAAATCCCCCCGGGCCCACCAAATTTCGTTATTCGCTTCGCGAATTAAGAAATTTGAGTGTCGCGCCACCGTAGCCCAAAGGGCAAAGGCGGACCCCTTTTTAATACACCGGATAATCGCGCAACGGTCCATTCGGTCGCGACAGGTCGGATTTGACCCCGCATGCGCAAAGCGTAAAAATACACAGCAAAAGTAAAACTATTTTCTTCATATCCGGATTATATCATACGACAAAAATAAGTCAAATTTTGCCGATGTTTGTCCCAACATGCGGGGCTTGACAAATTTATTATTTCTGTTAATGTTATGCTGACTAAAAAAGGGTTAACATGCCAAAAAGATCTGGATCAAAAAATTTAACATCGCAACAAAAACATGAGCAAAATGTCGCAGAATTGATGGCGGCGATAAACACTGTTAATGCTTTGGTTATGGAGCCAAATAAGAAAAATCCTAGTAAGACTGTTATATGGAAACTTTGCCAAAACAGTGATGGCTCGTCCTTTTTTGGTGATTATTGGGTTGATTCTGGTACGCGTAAAGTTTCATTGATTAATATGGATTGCAAACCTGATGTTGCATTTTTTCAGCTAAGTAAGGGAGATTACGCGGACTTTGAAACAGCGTGCAGGCAACGGCGGGCCAAACTGTATGGAATATCCAAATAGTGAAAACATAAGTTAAATTTAATAAAAAACGCCAAAGCCTGGCACATTGACTTTGGGTCGATTTAATGTTAAGACTACTGCGTGAATAGATATAAAGACAAAAAATGGCAAAACAGTACAAATACCCAAAAAATTGGTTCAAGTATAATTTAATTGCGATCCCAACCGGTTTCGCGGGTGGAAACTGCAGTGCATGTTTTTTTCGAAACAACGCACCAAAATACTGTGAAAAATTAGTATGCTTGTACATGGCACAAGATTCTGATTACATGGAATCTGTGTATTGGATTTCGGTTGATACACACGCAAATGTTGCAATGTGGCCCGAATTGGTAAATTTCTTTGATACACTACCAAAGCAGAGAACACGTGCTATCTCAAATGATATTATGACCAAGGCGGTTTTGGCAAAAATGTCGGAAAAATCGATTTAGTTTTTTGCGACGCTTATTCTTGCCAACTATCGTGTGAACCGCGGTTCAAACCCGACAAGGTAACCCAGAGAAATTTAAAACACCGAATAAATCGGTGTTTAAAATTTTTGGCAGGGCCATCTGTACAATTCACGAACAGATTTTGTTCTCGAATTGTTGAAGTTCGGGAAAGAAGTTAAAATATTTTTGAATAAATGTAAGTGCCAAAATTTTGATTAATCATTTTACTTCGTTTCAACAAGACCCTTTGCAATCCATCTTAATTTATCACCGGGTTTAATGTTCAAAGAATAAATATGAACATATGTTGTGGTCTTTTCTTTTATTTCAACTCGATATAACGAAGGCTCCAATGAAAAATAATAATTATTATCATCAAATGGGTATAATAGTGTGATATAAATATGGTTGCTTCTACAAATAACACACCCCTGTTGTTCGCACAATCTATCATTTATGTATAAATAATTTTGTTTGTCGGAAGATTGCCAAATCTCTAACCCCTTTTTTTCTTTGGAGTCTTTTATAAACTTTTTTAATTCAATCAAATCCGTTTTTGATAATTCATTTTCTGCTGGTATATATTCTGCCAATATAGGTCCCGCGTAGGGAATTGTGCCAACCCCACCCTTAAATATTTTTCTTAGGTGTTTCTTTATATCAATCATCAAAAACACTTGCTTTATAATCTGTGGAATATTTTATAACTTCAAATTTAACTGCTTTGTCAAGATTTGGGTAATACAGTTTCATCATTGGATCTTCAGATGGTTTTAACAAATCTTGTGTATATTCTTGCGTACCTATTCTTTTCATACACAAATTTAATGTTTCGTTTTCTGCTAAATGTAAATCGTTAATAATTTTACTATCAGAATGTCCCATTGCAGGTCGAGGTTTATGAGAAATTGTATGTGGGTTTACATATTTGTTTTTACCTTGCACAAAATTGAATAAGACACCATTGTTACCCCAATTGTTTCTTACATATACACTATACCAAGTACAGTTTTCTTTAGGTGTTGTTTGTTTTGGAGCCGATTGTACAACAGGAGAAACAGGTATAGAAGTTGTTGGACAAACAGGACAATGACATATTTGTGGTTCAGGATTATAATAACAACCACACAATATAACCAAAGCTACGATACCAATAAATTTATTTATTACCATTTTGTCCTTTTTTGCTACTAATAATTATACCACATAAAAGAATAAAATCAAAATTTATATGATAGGGCAGAAAAATAAATCAAACACCCACAATGAATACGAACTAAGACAAAGGTGAGAATTCTAACCTTTTCTTTTTAAAAGTTCGTAAATTGTCAAAATGGCGGTTTAGATAAATATAAAGCCAAATTAAAAGCTGTCATAAAACGATTTCAAAAATGCCTTAGGTCGAACCATTGGAATAAAAACCCGCTACCAATGATATGTTATGTATAGCAGAAAAAAATTCGTGGTTCAGTTATCATTTTCACATATTGATTTATAACTGCAAATACACAACTGAACAATTACAAGGTGCGCTGGATAGAACCGAATATGATTTGCGCCTTACACACCAAACATTTAAATTGGAACCTATAACTTTTACACCGGAACATTTATTTTTTTATTGCGTCAAACAAATCAAAACTGAGCATGATATAAAAGGCCGTATATCAACCACAACGACCATATTTAACATCCCAGAAAAGAAACAACAAAAGTGGTGCGCCCAACAGGTCAAACCACAATCCAAATTCGTAAAATGGGTTAAACGATTTGTTTTGAAGCCATTATTTATCGTTTGTTTATGGTATCAAATAGCCACATTACCGATAAGGTTGAATATTGCAAATTATAAGCCAGATTATCCAATCAACAGTATCGCAATCACCTGAAACATACCGTATTGTTCCAAAAACCAAGTGTGGTCGCCCCAAATACTAACCGGATATAAGTTTATAAACCAAATCAAATTGGGGTGATTATGGGCTAAATTTGGAATAACTGTAAAAAATAACCTGCCAATTCACATCAGCAGGTTTTTATCTATTCATCATCGTCGTCAGAATATGGTTCGCTGGAACTTATTAGAATATCACTTAAATACCACAGACACCATTTTTTCAAGTGTTTTGCCGTTGGATTTACCATCGTATGCAACCCGCCCATCTTGCAGGATATACGCATAATCTGTTAATGGTAATAAAGTTTTCAAGTTATGTTCCACGATTACGAATGCTGTGCCAGTATGTTTTTGCAAATCTTTGATTTTATGAAATACATCATTTATCAACTTTGGCGACAGGCCAATCGATGGTTCATCCATTAAAATCATCTTTGATTTGCTGATTAACCCGCGCGCCAAAGCGACAATTTGTTGTTGCCCCCCAGATAATTCACCCGCCATATCATTAAGTTTTGAACGCAAATCTGGAAAATATTCCAAAACATCATCCAGATATTGTGGAAATAATGATCGGTCGGTCCATGAATGAGTCGCCAATTCCAGATTTTCCAACACAGACATTTCTGGAAACACTCTGTCTTTCTGCGGAATAAAACAAATACCGTTTTTAACTAAATTTTGCGGTGTTGGATGCACCTTTTTCCCATCCAAGTATATTTCGCCACCCATTGGTTTTATCACACCAAATGCAGTTTTTAATAATGTAGATTTTCCGGCGCCATTTGCACCCATAATCACAGTTATACAATTATCACGAAATACGACCGATATGTCGTTCAATATCGCCTTTTTGCCATAGCCCGCTTTGATGTTTTTTAATTCCAGCATTTTTTTACCTTCATCATTTATTATAAGGAACCAATTTTCCGTCCTTGACAATCGTTGTTTGTCCGTTTGAATGAAATTGACCACGTTTATCTAATTTGTATTTACCGACCACCCCAGAATAATCTGTGCGTGATAACAAATAGTTTGATATTTCTTCTGAAGATGGAATTGTATTGGTTGTTTCTGCGTTTTCATATGCTTCAACAATTATATTACCTGTATCATAAAGGTATGCGCTGTATGCTGCGTTTTGCCCGTCCAGCCCCCATTTTTTCTTTAAATCATCAGGTGTCACAAACGAACCAATATTATAATAACCTTCATATAAAGTATAATCATTTGTCATTGGTAAACCATCGCTGTACGCAATAATTTTATCAAGATTTTGTGTACGAAATTCACGTGTTAAAATATCAGATTCTGGTTCAAAAGCATATATAAATACCGCATCAGATTTGGAATTTTTTAATTTAGATACAAAAACTTTGAAATCTGTTTCGCCTTTGTTAAAACGATGAACCGTATATTTGATTTTTTCTGTGTCTAAATCTTTCACCAAAGATTTCAAAAGTTGGTCGGCAGCCCCGATGTTTTGGTAAACTAAATCTACGTTTTTTATAGAATTTTCTTTGAAAAATTTTATTGTCGCGGCATTTTCAGCCGTACTAGTCAAAAAGTTTTGAAAATTATATTTACTTTGCAATACAACATCATCATAACCAAAACTGAAATTTAGTGTCCGATTTTTTGCGGCCATTGGCGCAACTATACGACCAGCCCCTGAAAAGAACGATATAATCACATCCACTTTGTCTTGATAGATAAATTTATTCGCGATGGTATTTATAACCTTAGGTTCCATTTGGTCATTTTCAACGGTCAATTCATAGTAATATTTGTTTTGTTGATTTTTATTTGCTTCATCAATTGACGCAACCAACGCCTTGTGTGCAGCATTACCAATAGACGCCATATTCCCAGACAACGGGAAAGATGCTCCAATTTTCATCACCGGTTTATTTGTTGGATTTTCGTTCGATTTATCACATGCGACCAATGACAATGCCATGCATAAAATTACAAAAAGTTTTTTCATTTTTTTACCCCCTTTGTTTATTCCATAATTACACTTCCGTGTTCAATATGGGCACGCATAAGCGGTGAATCAATTATACCATCGGAATCGACACTAACGGGAACACCCAAAACAGAATCAAAATCTTTGACATCATACAATTTATCTTTTAATTTTGCGCCATTTGGGCGTTTGTCCGATTTTTCGTATATTGCGACAATCATCTTAAACGCATCAACCAAATTAGCAACACAAGGATATGCCGGTAAATTGGTTCTGGCTGCTAAGTCGGCTTTGAATTTTGGACTGCCATCGTATGACAATACAAATTTAGCCCCATTTAGTAATTCTTTGTTTGCCGCAGTGTGTAATTGGTCAATTGCCACGTATGGAATATTCAGATTCGATTGAAAAGCCTGTCTTGTAAATATCCCAAGTTCGGGGTCCAGCATTTGCAACATAACCACATCTGGTTTTTGTTTGCGAATTTTTTCTATTGTTATACGAAAATCTTTTTCACCGCCATTGACTATGTTTACGGACGTAATCTTTATTCCGTTTTTATTTGCAGCCTGTTTAACGTGTTCGATTAATTCTGCCGTAGATGCGTAATTCAGCATAACTATGGAAAAAGATTTTATTTTGTTATCCGACAACATTTTTATGAAAGCGTCAGTCTGGGTTTCTGGGCGGGACCAATGATTAAAAGAATAATCATATTTTTTATAGAATTCAGCGCCCCACGTACAGCCTATATTAGGAATCTTGGCACTTTCAGAAATTGGTGCAATCACCGACGAAGCCCCATCGAACAAGGATAAAATTGCATCAACGTGGTCCATAGAGACTTGTTTTTTTGCATTATTTGCGATTTTGCGTAATTCATAAGAATCATCATCAAAAATAATTTCATATTTATATTTGGAATTCGACGGGATATCCGATTGTGCCATCAACAAAGCCGCCTTGATGGCATTCCCGATATGCGAAATATCACCAGTAAGTGGCAAAGACGCCCCGATTTTCACCACAGGTTTATCAGATTTTTCTTCACTGCACGCAACTAACGACAAAGCCATACATAAAATTGCTAGTAATTTCTTCATTGTTTTTCCCGTTTTATTCTACAATGACAGGTTTGCCATTAATTATCTTTTTCAGAATTGCTTTGGAATTAAAAATACCGTTTTCATCCTGCTCGATTTTTCCGACAACACCTTCGTATTCTTTCAGTTTTGACAATTCGTCCACAGCCGTTTCGCGTGTTTCGGCATGTTCAAACGCATAAACAACCAACATAACCGCATCATAGGCATTACCAACACTGAAAATATTATCTGATTTATTATGTGATGTGAACTTTTCAATATACTCTGGCTTCAACTCCGCGGCATCTGAATACCAAAATCCTTCTATTACACTTTTGTCATCCAAAAAGCTGAACGCTTCCAATGATGTGACGGGTGCAGTATTTTTGGTTTCTTGCAACCTTTTTAAAATAATATCCAAAGACGGCGAATATTCAAACAACACATAAAGCCCCGGTTTTGTCATTGCGACCTTCTTTACCATTAAATTGAAATCACGCTCTTGGTTATTTGTACGAAATTCGGTGAATTTAATTTTGTGTTCTTTTAACATATTCTGTAAAATTTGCGACATTTCTATCCAAGCCGGATCCACCGCCGTAAAAATTACAATGTTGTTAAGTTTGTCATTGACTATTTTCTCCACCAATTTATCTACCTCGTATCTGGGCTGGGTCCAATGAATAAAATTATATTTACCATCGGCAACCTTGGCATCAGATGCATTTGCAGAAATATGTATAACTTTGTTTTTTTCCGCCAGTGGTGTTGTAGTTAATCCAATGATAGAACCAAAATCTATTATCGCATCCACCTTGTCCACATTGAAAAATTTTTGATTTACCAATGCGGCACGTTTAATTTCCATGGCATTGTCTTCTATGACAAATTTATAATTATATTTTAAATCCATACCTTTTAGATCTTGTTCTGCAACCTCGACAGCCCCCCTCATAATGGCACCGATATTACTCATGTCCCCAGATAAAGTTAATGAAACCCCGACAGTAATCGTTGGTTTATTAGATTCTTGTTTATCACATGCACACAGTGACAAGACCATACATAAAATTGCAAAGATTTTTTTCATTTTTTACTCCTTTTATTTCACGATAACAGGTTCGCCGTTTTTAATCTGTTTTATTACCGCTTGTGGGTTAATTACACCATCAGGACCGATTACCACATTTCCCACTGCACCATCAAAAGAACTGACTTTGATGATTTCATTGGCTAAATCTTTTTGTTTCAATAATGATTTGGTTGTACGATAATGTTTATTGATAACAGTATCAACCAAAGTTAAACCATCATACATATATGCCAAAGCAAATGGATTTTTAGTATGAATTGCATCCATTATTTCTTGAACAATTTGTTTGTCGCCATCGCCAGTTGATACATATACAGTGTTTTCAAATAATTTTTTATCAGCACTGTAATTGATAAAATCCATAGATGTAATCATGATATCTGTATTTGCGTTACGAAACTGTTTCGCAAAAATATCTAATTCTGGCAAAGGTGATAATAAAATAACAGTATCCGGTTTATTCTTCACAATCTTATCAACCAAGATTTTAAAATCACGTGTTCCGGGTATAATTTCATTTTTCTGCAATTTTATATCTGTTCCTTTGACCAATTTTTCTAATGCGTTATAACGTTGTATTGATGTAGCATCAGAATTCACAACCACTGCAACATTTTTATATTTATTTTTCTGCAATAATCCTAACATTTTTCGTGCGTATTCATCAGCAGAAATCCAGAATACAAAATTCGTATCGCCCTGGGCAGTTTCTTTATCAGAAGAAAAAGCAATATGAACAACTTGATTTTCTGCTAAATACGGTGCTATGGCCTTTGATACACCAGATATATTACTGAATACAACATCGACATTATCATAAGACACCAATTTTTTCGCAGCATTTAAACCCTTAGCGATTTCACCAGCACTGTCTTCAAAAATCAAATCGTATTTAATATCAGTTTTTAATTTTTTATCACGCACAAATAACAATGCGTTTTTAGCATTATTTGCCCCCTCTGGTTCAGCCCCAGTAAACGACATAATAACACCGATTTTTACCACCGGTTTATCCGATTTTTCATCACTGCACGCGACCAAAGTGATTGCTGCCAATATAGATATCAAAAATTTCTTCATTTTTACACTCCTAAATATGCTTGTTGGACGGATTTATTTTGTAATACTGTATCTGGTTTGCCAGATGCCAGTAATGCCCCATGGTCCAGAACGATAATATGGTCGGACAATTGTTTTATTAACCCCATATTATGTTCAATAATCACAACTGTTTTATTTTTTTTCTTTAATTCGCCAATCAACCCCAGAACATGTTCAACCATCTTTTCTTGCAAGCCAGAAAAAGGTTCATCCAGTAAATAAATATCAGCGTCTTGAATCAATGCACGCCCCAATTCTAACAATTTGCGTTGACCGTAAGACAATTCTTCCGCCAATTTATGCCGGTGCGATGTCAGACCTATCTTTTCCAATATGGCATTGACGCGTTTTTGCATTTCCATTGTTTTGAATTGGCGAAATGATTTCAACACACTTGTTTCAGCAATTGGCAATAATAAATTATCATCAACCGACAATTGATTTATCAAACGACCATCTTGGAAAGTTCGGGCAATATGCAATTCACGCAATTTGATTGGGTTAATTGCATCGAATATTTCATCACCAATTGTTATTGTTCCGCAATCGGGTTTATACAGACCAGATATCAAATTCATCAATGTAGTTTTACCCGAACCATTTGGACCTATCAGACCTGTGGTTTTTTCCGCCGCAATTGATATAGATAAATCATCAACGGCACGCAGACCACCAAATGCTTTTGTTAAATGTGTTATTTTTATTTCGGGCATAACTACATCCTATATTTTCCAAACAATCCGCGTGGTTTATAGACCATTATTAAAATCAGGCTCAGCCCATATATAATCTGTTGCAATTGTGCCGCCGTTTCATAGGGCAAGCCGACAAAACGTAAAACCTCTGGCAAAGACAGCAATATCAACGCGCCAACTATACTGCCGACCCCAGACGCCAATCCGCCGATAATGATAATCGTGAACAGGAATATACTTTCGTGAACCTGGAAAGTGCTGGGGTCAATAAACGCGATATATGATGCAAATAATGCGCCCGCTATACCGGCAATTGCCGCAGATAACAAGAATATAAATGTTTTCATACGGTGCGCTGGATACCCCATAACAGTTGCCAATTGTTCATCTTCACGGATTGCTTTTAGACCACGACCATATGATGATTTATCAATATATCGATACAGTGCAAAAATCAAAGTCAACACTATCAAGGACAAAACGAAAAATGCAGAATTTGAATCAATTGACATACCAAACAACGATGGTTTTGGAATGCCAAAAATACCAAGCGGACCATTGGTTAAATCTTTCCAATTTAACAGCAATGAATATACTATGATGGCCAGTCCCGCAGATACAATCGCGTAATATCCACCACGAAATCGCGATAATATTTTACCAACAAGATATGCAACGGCAATATTGATAATTGCACCAATTAACAATGACATAAAGAAATTTACCCCGAATTCTGTCATGACTATGGCGGTGGCATACGCACCGATACCAAAGAATGCGGCATGACCCAACGATAGCAACCCTGTCATACCCACCACCATGTTCAGGCTCAGAGCCAACACGCCATATATACAGAACAAAATCCCCAGGTTTATCAAATATTCCATTTTATTTCTCAAAAACTATTGGTTTCCCATCTTTATAAGTGCGCCATTCTGCTTCATTTACAATAAAGCCATTTGGTAATAATTTGCAATCGCCAGACATACATGGGCGTGTTGCATTTTTGCGGATGTATTCATAAACCGCATCCATATTATCTGGTCCAACCGTTTCAAATGCATCAATCGTTAATGATACAAGGTCATAAGCAACTGATGTAAGATTTTGATTTTTTAAAGTGTATTTTTCTTTGATATGGTCAACAAATCCTGGTTGTCCTAATGTTGCAGCAATATGATTTATTCCTTGGAATAATTCTGTATCCTGACCTAAATCTAACCCTTGCCCGTAAATACGATTGCGTTCAACCCCCATTGTGTATAATTGTCGCAATAATATTTCAGATTCTGGTGGAAAAGCACTGATATAATAAGATTCAACATTTTTATATTTATCAGAAACAAATTTAAAATCTCGTTCCCCAGGGTTAAAACATTCAACGGTTGTTTTTACACCAGCTTTTTGTAATTTTTCTCCTAATACTTTTGCACCAGGACAAGATACACCAACGTTTGCTGCAATAATTGCCATAGATTTTACTTTATTTTTTTTGACCGCTTGCAAAGTTGTTTTGTGATAACTTTCAACAGATGGACCTTGGAAGAAACTTGTTTTTCCCATAGGTTCAGATACCTCTCGGTCCAAAGTAGCATTCAAATTTAATACATTTGCAGATTCTGCTACTGGTGCGATTGCACGACCAATACCAGTTGTGTTTGAAATTAAAACTTTTACATTATTTGCAGATATTAATTTTTGTGCAGCACTAACCGATTTAGCCGCCTGTTGCTGCCCATCTTCAAATATAATTTTATATTTGTGTTTCAATTCTGTATTATTCTTATCAGCCAATGCAGTTTCCATACCGGCACGCACAGCATCACCAAACGCAGCACTAGCACCAGTCATTGGTAATACAGCACCAATTTTGATAGTGTTTTCATCATCTTTACTGCATCCAGCAACAGCCAAAGCAGCAAGCACAGATATTAAAAGTTTTTTCATTTTCTTTTCCCTTTTGGTTTATCTTTTATTTTTCAACGATAACAGGTTTTCCATTTACCAGTTTTTCAATAGATGCCTTTGATTGAATAATGCCATCTTTATCAATTGAATATTCACCAATTGCACCGTTTCTATTTTGAACTGAATATAAAGTTGCCGCAACATTTTTATTGTTTGGGACTATTTCTCCATCTTGTAAATCTGTGTTTTCATATGCCCATATCAACAGGTTTATATTTTCATATGAATTACCAACACAAGATTCCATATTTTTACCAGTTTCTTTTGTAAATCTGTCGCTGAATTCAGGTGTCCCATTTGCAGATTTTACATACCACATACCATCAACCATATTGTAATATTCGTGTGGCATTTCATGGAAAGAATCAATAGATGTTAAATTCTTGCCACCTGTTACCTGGAAGAATTGTTCAGTGAATAACTTAGTCCCAGGCATCAACATAAACATAAGCCAATAATCCGGTTGTAATTTATTCAACTTTGCAATAGAGGTACGAAAATCGCGTTCATCGGGATTATATAATTCTGTGGCCAGGGTTTCAATACCCGCTTTCTTTAATTCGCGGTTTATATATTCTGATTGTGCAACAGACACCTGGTTATTATTCAAAACATATACAATTTTCTTAACACCATCATGTTTGAATTTTTCAATCAAAGCATCAGCAATCGCCCCATATTGCGTGTAATTATTGAATATATAATAAGGTTTTGATACATCCGCCAACCCAGCACAAGTAATGTGAATTTGTTCGTTCTTTTGCGCGATATCAGCCATTACTGGCGCAGCAATCCCCCACAAAGATAACGTTGCATTTGTTTTATCTTGGGATGCAAATTTTTGTGCGATTATCGCGGCCTTTTTGGGTTGTAAACCATCATCTTCAAATATAAGTTTATATATGTACTTAGTGTCTTTTTTATTCCAATCTGTAATCGCCATTTCCATAGCGGCACGATTTGCAACCCCCACAGATGCTGCATCGCCAGACAAAGGCAAAGACACACCGATTTTTACCACGGGTTTATCGGATTTTTCTTCACTGCACGCGACCAACGATATTGCCGCCAATATTGAGATTAAAAGTTTTTTCATTTTTTACTCCCTTGTTACACGAAGTTTTAACGAAGTGTAATTATTTTTCAACAACAACAGGTTTGCCATTTTGGATACGTTTTAATACCGCGGGACTATCAATATTCCCTTCGGCATCAATGTCTACTTCGCTTATAACAGATCTAAAATCACTATTCTTAATATCCAATAATGTTTTCACAACATCTTGGTTGTTTGGTATCACTTCTCCATCGCGCAACGGTGTATTTTCGTACGCGTATATCAACATATTTAACCCATCATAAAAGTTTACAACACATGCTGTCTGTTCTACGCCTGTGGCTGATTCAAAATGTTCTGTAAACGAAGATAAACCAGTGTCTTCGGTCACAAATGCTTGACCTTCATATTCCGCAGGCGCAGTAATAAAATTGTTGATGTTGGACATAGGAATATTTAACCCTTGTTCTTTGGCTTGCTTACCAAAAATATTTAATGATGGCGATGTCAACAATATTTCAATTACATCTGGTGATTTTGCCTTTATCTTCTGAATTTCAATATTAAAATTACGTTCATCAATATTTACTTCGCTCACGAATACCACATCAAATCCACCAGCTTTAAGGGCGGGGACAAAAGATTTAACAAATTCTTGCATTTCTGCAAAAGGGGGATATACGATTCCAACCTTTTTAAAGCCATTGTCACGATAATATTTCAAGATTCTGTTTCTAATGGTTTGTGGTTGAGCAGCATGAGTAAAATTATAATATCCTTTTCCTATTTCGTCAGACAAAGCGCAACTGATATGAATTGTTTGGTTTTTTTCTGCCCAATTAGAAACAACTGTTCCGGCGGCCCCCCAAAAACTCATGACGGCTTTTGCCTTGTTTACGGTTTTAAAACGATTCACATTGGTCAATACCCGTTTCAAATCAAATCTATCATCTTCAACAACAACTTTGTAATTATATTTTAATTCTTGATTTTTAGAATCTTTGATTGCCAAATCTAATGATTTTTTCAATGCATTACCATACATAGATAAATCACCACTTAATGGCAAAGATGCACCAATAGTAATAGTTGGTTTATCAGATTTCTCTTCACTGCATCCAGCAACCGCCAAAGCAGCAAGTACAGATATTAAAATTTTTTTCATTTTCTTGTTCCTTTCGCTATTTTTCAACTATAACCTGTTCACCATTTTTTATTTCCTTTACAACCGCTTGTGATTGGAAAACACCGTCGTTGTCCACGGTGATATCACCAACTGAACCTTTGTAATTCTTGGTCGTTAAGATTTGTTCCGCAACTTCGGCAGAATTTGGAATTCGTCCTAATTTTTCATACAATTCAGAATATGTTTTACCCAATATGTATCCCGCATCATATGTGTATCCAACCGAGAAATAATTAGTAGAACCTGTCTTTTTTGTGACACGATTTAACAGGTCTTGGTCACCTTCGGGGGTGACGATGTATTGCGCGCCATCCAATTTATCTTTGATATTTGAAAACAAGAAAGAATCTATGGCCACAAGTGGTTTATTAACATCTTTTTCCAATATCGTTTTTAACAAAATATCCAAACTTGGTGGCAAAGCAGTTGTGTACCAAACATCAAAATTCTTTTGTTTCATTTTATCAACGATAACATTGAAATCTTTGTCGTCTATACCGAAATTGACCCGTTCTGTTTTGATACCTTTAGCCTTTAATTTAGATTCCACAAAATCCGTTGTTTTTTGCAATCCTGGTTGATACACTGCAAACAAAACTGCGCTTTTGGCACCTTTGGACATTATAACATCAACCATTTTATCCGCCAGAACTTCTGATTGTGTCCAATGAATAAAATTATATTTGCCAACAGCAATGTTTTTATCATTGCTTATACTGAAATGGAAAACACCTGATTTGTCAGCAATTGGAGATATCACATTCCCCGCCACCGCAGACCAAGAAATAATCGCATCAACTTTATCAACATTAATTAATTTATTAACCGCAGTTGCTGCACGCGGTGCGTCATATCCGAAATCTTCATAGACATATTTTATCTGAACATTTTTCGGTGCCACATCCTGCAAAGCCAAATCCAATGCAGCCTTTACATTTTCGCCATTTTCTGCGAATTTTCCAGAAAAAGACGATACAACCCCAATTTTTACCACTGGTTTATCAGATTTTTCTTCGCTGCATGCGACCAATGACAATGCCATATATAAAATCGCAAAAAGTTTTTTCATTTTTTACTCCATTTTATTCAACAATGACAGATTTACCGTTTTTGATTTCTTTTACACTTGCCGAAGATTGCACAATCCCATTTTTATCTATAGAAAATGTTCCGATTGCGCCCTGTATGTCTTTCACTGTTAACAATTTATTTACCACCGCATCGTTATTAACATCGGCAGATTCAGATTGTTCGTATGCTTCTATTAACAAATTCAGATTATCATACATATTTGCACCGCAAAGATAAACTTGATCGCCATATTTTTGTTCGTACTTTGCATTAAATTCTTCTGTGCCCGACGC
The DNA here is from genome assembly GCA_045614245.1 of Candidatus Enterousia sp. GTDB lineage: Bacteria > Pseudomonadota > Alphaproteobacteria > Rs-D84 > Rs-D84 > Enterousia. The sequence continues at coordinate 8,189 of JAZLCM010000065.1, read as the reverse complement.
AGATTCAACAAACCACAATCCTTCGAAATTTTCGCGTTCAGGGGTTTCTATGAAATCATTGATAGTGGTAAGGTTTATTTTACCGGTTGTTTCTTTCAAGTACTTTGCAATTAAGTTAGCATCTGGGGTTATTCCATCAACATAGAAAATGTCAGGCTGGCCCTTTGCCAAAATTTTTTCAATAATCATTTTGAAATCTTTCGTCCCGGGATTAAATATTTCTTTGCCAATTATTTTGATCCCTTTATCTTTTTTTATCTTTTGTTCCAAAATATTAGCCTGTTGTGTGGACCCAACATTATTAGATATCAACAGAGCGATAGATTTCACACCACGTTTTTTCAATTCAGATAACATTAAATCTGTTTGATTATCATATTGTGTTATATTATTGAAATTATAAAAACCATCCGCAGGTTGCGATCCATAGGCGCACGTCATATGGATAGCATGCCCATTTTGTGCGATTGGACTTGCTACATTTGCACCAATAGAGAACACTGTAAACACCGCTTTGGTTTTGTCCACATTGACAAATTTGTTCACAATACTCGCAACTTTCTTTGCTTGGAAAGCATCATCTTCAACCAATAATTTATATTTGAATTTAGTATCCTTTTTATTCCATTCATCTAATGCCATTTGCAGAGAATTTTTAGCAGATACTCCGATATGAGCCATATTCCCGGACAATGGTAATGATGCCCCAAGTTTTATAACTGGCTTGTCTGATTTTTCGCCGTCACATGCAACTAGTGCCAACGCCGCCAATATAGATATTAAAAGTTTTTTCATTTTCTTTTTCCTTTGGGTTTATTTAGTTTAATTTCACAAGAAACTTTTTTCGGTGCGCGAACAAATATTCCATTTGGTTGCCACCATAATAATAAAATAAATATTACAAATGCGATTAAATCACGCCACTGGCTTGCAAAGAACCAGACGCCTATGTTTTCTGCCAACGCCAACACCATCGCCCCCAGGTATGCCGCCAATACCGTTGGTCCGCCAATAATCGCACCTATCATACCCTTGAACAAAATATTAAATCCCATTGTTGGTTCCATACCTGTATCATACCCAACACAAACACCATAAGCGCCCAATATCGCGCCAACCACAATTGACACAATGATAATAACACGATTGATGTTTATACCAGTTGTAAATGCTAAATCCGAATTTTGTGCGATTGCACGAATTTCCTTACCCAGGAAAGTTTTTTGCAACAAAACGTATATACCAATCAGAGACATCAAACCCAATATAATTATAATTAACTGCACCAAAGGCAAATGAGCAAACCCCAGGTTTATTTGCGCTAAATCTGTCACCGTTCCCAATGTTTGATACTGGGGACCAAATATCAAATGAATTACAGACTCAAATATCGTATAAACGCCCAACGATACAACCAATAAAACCATAGGACTTGCCCCTACGGTGCGCATCGGACGATAAATAAACGCCTCTTGTGCCCAGGTAAATAAAATCACGCCAGTCAATATAATCGGATATGCCCACAGTCCCATCATTGGCAAAAACGCGTACCCTAAATACGCCCCCAGCGCAACCGACGCACCCAAAGCCATATCAAAAAACGGGGATACTGAAAACATCAGCCGAAAAGCCATTGCAACAATCGCATATCCCGAACCAATAATCAGGGTATTCAACAAAACAGATGAAAATATTCCGATGTTTGACAACATTTCCTATTCTTTACCAGGAAAAATACTAGTCGATATCTCAAAATAAATCAAGCGTATAAAGAGAAATAATTAGAGCATTGTTGACAGAGATATTATCAAATTTCGTAAACAACATTGTTGATGATTGGTCTAGCAACTCATCCTGTGGAATTTGTATCAGAATATCATTATATTTTTGTTTCGATCGTTCTTTTGTTTTTATACTGAACCCCCAGTGGATAATATTGAAAAAATCTTTGAAAACCCTTTATTTTTCTTAAAGAGTTCGCAAATTGAGGTTAGGAGTGCGTTTTTAAGGCTGATATTTGCGAACTGCTATGTAGATAACAAAAAAGCCCGGTTTTCTCTGAAAAAATCGCTTAGTTTGTTCGTAAAAAATCGGGATTTTGAACTTTGGCAGCCCTACTCGGATTTGAACCGGGATTCTCGCCTTGAAAGGGCGGTGTCCTAACCATTAGACGATAGGGCCGAAACTGAACATAAAAAAACTGGCGGGATTGACGGGGCTCGAACCCGCGACCTTCTGCGTGACAGGCAGACGCTCTAAACCAGCTGAGCTACAACCCCAATGCCGTAGCGGTATATTATAATTCTTTTGCGACAAAATCAAGCATTTTTTTATGAAAATCAATTTTTATCATTGTGGCGCAAAGCAAGCGCAAAAAATGCGGCGCCGGCGACGAATAAAATTCCGGATAATAACTGACCCATTGTCAATCCCCAACTTGTTAAAAAGCCAATTTGTGCGTCGGGTGCGCGGAAAAATTCACAGATAACACGAAACACCGCATAGAACATCGCCATCGCGCCACACAGTGCGCCGGGATATTTCCGCAAATTCGTGAATCGATAAAGACAACACATAATCGCAAACAAAAGTACGCCTTCGGTTGCCGCCTCGAACAACGGACTTGGGTAACGCGGTACATCGGAAACACCGTTGAAATACACACCCAGCGCGGAATTTGTCGGTCGCCCCATAATTTCAATATTTATAAAATTCGCAATGCGACCAAAGAAAAAACCGATCGGCGCAACAATCGATATTAAATCCAAAACCTGTAATGCGCGGCGCCACTTTTTCGCAAATATAATCGCCGCCACAATGACACCAAGAAGCCCACCATGAAAGCTCATTCCGCCATGCCACACGGCAAAAATTTCCAGCGGGTGCGAAAGGAAAAAGGGCAGGTTATAAAACAAAACATAGCCCAATCGCCCGCCAATAATCACACCCAATATAACGGCGGTCAGCAAGTCATCAAGTTCCCGCCGCGACAGCGAAAGTTCAGCACGTGGCGAACGCCCAATTCGGTACAGTATGATATAGCCCGATATAAACGCGATAATATATGCGATTGCATACCACCGCACCGGAAACCCCAGCACAGAAAAAGCAACCGGTGAAATTGGATCAAGAATAATCGGCAAGTTTAATATCTTTTTTGTTTTGATGCCTCGTATTGTGCTCTTATTCTTTGCGCTTCTGCTGCATCATAGGCTTCTAATTGTGGCGCATACAACTTTATATAAGAATTGAGTTGTCTTTTTAATTCTCTCGCTGATATCGTCCGCATAATTATTCGACCATCAGAGTTGATGTCAACAGAGGCACTTTCATTTAATGAACCATCACAATCAATATAATTTTTCATTCTATCCCTTGCAATAGCGATGACTTTCACCAACTTATTCGTGGCGACTTGGCCTTCATTTAATGCCAAGATTTTCTTGGCCACAATCTTTAGAAAAATTTTATTAGTTATTCCTCTCTGTATCAGCGGATTAAAAGAATCTGGAAGAGATCTGCTATAAGAAGCCAAATGTGAAAGATAATTCGTCTCGGTGGGAAAATCAGCCATTTTTTGTATCCTTTTGATTATTAAATTTAAATGTTTTGAATTATTATCTTTGAAAAGGTTCGAAACGTTCCATCAGTTCTTCGGCGGTTACCATTGGTATAGCCTTACCTTTCTTGTCCTTATTTACGAAACCATTTGGTTTGCCACCATTATCAAAATACCAACCCAAATTATTGGTTGCTATTCTAATTAATTCGGCTTTTTTCTCTGGGGTATCGTATTCGCCTTTTTCTAGTTTCAGAACTTTATCACGGAAATTTAACAAGTATAATTGCAAATCGTGTTCCTTTATAGCATTTGGACTAACAAATTTCTTAACCGGGTCTCTATTTTCGTCAGTAACCCTGGCGTTTTCTACAAAAATCTGTCTTATTGCCATTTTATATCCTTTTTGTTTTTTTTTATTCTTGAAACTTTTCCCTTATTGTATTATATTTTTTTCGAATAACAAGGAGAAAAATTATGCCCATAAAAAAAACACCGGTTCGCAAAAATTCCCAAATTCCCGAAAAAACGGGCGGCATAGAGCTTTATCTTAAAAAGATTTTCACTTTGATGTTCGGTGCCGTTGGCGTAACCGCAATTATCACTTTTATTACCGTTTACCTTGGCGGAATAAGGCTTTTGGTGACCGAAGGCGGAATGACACCGTTCTTTTACATTATGGTGTTCGGCGGACTTGCACTTTCCATTTGGGCCCAGGCGCGCGCGTTTTCTATGCGTCCGGCGGTCGCGGCGGTGTTCCTTTTCGTTTATGCGGTTATGATGGGATTCGCGATAACACCGATTGTTTGGGGCGGACTTTCGGTCAATCCAGCGTCAATACTTTGGGCGTTTATAATCGCCGCGATAATGTTCGCATGTATGGCGATGTTCGGCTATAAAACGGCAAAGAACCTTTCGTTTTTGGGCATATTCTTGATGATGGGCATGATTGGTTTAATCTTGGTCGGTATAGTATCAATGATATGGTCGCTGGGCGGGACTTTTTCGACAATCGTCTGTGCGGTCGGAGTTTTGGTGTTCGCGTTGTTCACCGCGTATGATATGCAGAACCTGAAAAATGCGTACAACGTCTTGGGCGATGATATGCAGAAAGATCAACTTGCGGTTTTGGGCGCGTTGCACCTTTATATATCATTTATCGCAATGTTCCAATATGTGTTGGGTTTATTAAACAAAAATTAAAGCATAGGAGTAAAAAATGGCTTATAAAATCGACAAAAGTAAATGTGTTGGATGTGGCACTTGCACGGCGACATGCCCAATGGGCGCAATAAGTGTTGATGCGGACGGCAAGTGCGTTATTGACCCGACAAAGTGTGTGTCTTGTGGTGCGTGCGCATCGGTTTGCCCAATGACGGCAATTGAGCCCGCACAATAGTTTATGTTTATTTTATGTTGGGGGAATGTCCCCCATTTTTTATGCCGAAAACTGTTGCAAAACGCGGAATAAAATATCATACTTAAGCAAAAATAACATAAAGGGGTTTGAATTATGCCGGCGAAAAGTGTTAATGATATTGTTGCCCTGTGCAAACGTCGCGGATTTATCTTTACCGGGTCCGAAATTTATGGGGGACTTGGCGGAACATACGACTATGGCCCATATGGTGTCGAATTGATGAAGAATATACGCAATGCCTGGTGGAATGCGATGATATATTCACGCAACGATATCGAAGGTTTGGACGCGTCACTTATTGGCAATCGTTTGATGTGGAAATATTCCGGACACGAAGGCGGATTTTCCGATCCGTTGGTCGAATGCAAAAAGTGCGGTGCCCGCATGCGCCAAGACAAAATGCGCGACCAAACAAAGTGCGATAATTGCGGTTCGACCGATTTAATGCCACCGCGTGAATATCAATTGATGATGGGGCTTTCGATTGGTGCGGTCGCGGACGGCGAAGTAAATGCGTACCTGCGTCCGGAAACGGCGACAACGACATATATAAACTTTAAAAATGTGCTTGATTCCACACCGCATAAGTTGCCGTTTGGAATCGCCCAAATTGGCAAGGCGTTTCGTAACGAAATTTCCCCGCGCGGTTTTGTTTTCCGTATGCGTGAATTTGAACAGGCGGAAATGCAATACTTTGTCCGCCCGGGCGAAGATGAAAAGTATTTTAATGCTTGGCGCGAAACGCGTATCGCATGGTGGACAAATGTTTTGGGGATACCTGCGAATAAATTGCGCTTTACACCGCATGAAAAATTGGCGCACTATGCCAAGGCGGCGGGCGATATCGAATACGAATTCCCCGATGGTTTTGACGAAGTCGAAGGTGTCCATAATCGTCAAGACTTTGATTTGGGGTCACATACTAAATCGCAAAGTGAATTTAAAATCGCAGCGCATGTTATGGAAAATAACGACAGCACGATAAAACTTGCGTATTCTGACCCGCAAACGGGTGAAAGTTTTATTCCGTATGTCATCGAAACTGCGATGGGTGTGAATCGCGCGATGATGGCATTGATGATAGAGGCATATACCGAAGAACAATTGCCCGACGGAAAATCGCGGACTGTATTAAAACTTAAACCCGCACTTGCACCGGTCAAGGCGGCGGTAATTCCACTTGCGCGGAATGTTCCGGAATTGGTGGGTTTGGCGGAAGACATCGAAAATAATTTACGGAAACTTGCCATCGGTCGTATCGAATTGGAAAATTCCGGAAATATTGGCAAGAACTATCGCCGGCACGATGAAATTGGAACGCCGGTGTGCATTACGGTTGATCATCAAACATTGGAAGATAACATGGTAACAATGCGCTATCGCGACACAATGGAACAGGTTCGCGTTCCAATCGCCGACGTGCCACAACGCGTAATAGAAATAGTGAGAGAGTGAAATAAGTATTGATAAAAACGGTTGCGATTCCGCAACCGTTTTCACTAACACTAACCACTAACTATTCCCTTATCGCAGGTATACTTGCCGGATCATTATAGAATGACAACCATTTTTTGCCTGTACCACAGTATATCTTTTCAAGTGAATCTTTATATTCGCGCGTGGCTTCGACAAAGCGTTCTTCGATATCGCTTTGTGCGCCTTGGTATCCGGAAAATCCGCCAAGTGCGCCACCGACACCCGCGCCCTTTAATGTCGATCCCAAACGCGCCTTGTTCGAAAAGTCAACCACACCGCCGTCATCTGTGTCCATTTTTAACGGATTGAAATCATTGATGGAATATGGTGTGCCACCGGTATCTGTCAATTTACACTCGGTTGGGTTTCCAAATCCATCACGCCGACACATGCGAACATCAGTGTCTTTTTCATGTGCCTTTTTCCACTGCGCCCAATCTTCGGTCTTTGTTCCAAATGCCGAAGTTTCTTGGAATCCGACAATAACCGCCGGAATTGGCGCGCCCGCACGTTTTTCAACATGCGCCAAGTAATAATATTCATCACTGGCACTCACACTGTTATCAACAGTCTGCGTTTCGCGGTCATACCTGTGTGGCGTGGCCTTGCCGGCAAGATTTTGCACATAGGTTCCGCCACGTTCAAACTCTTCCGGTTTTATCTGTGTCTTTTTGTCATCACCGATTATGTATTTCAAAACAAGACTGTTATTCACACTACACGGTTTTTGCGCCTTGGTCGGGTCACACACAACGATGTTATTGGCGATTGGCGAATAATACACGTCTACGCCGGCATCTAATCCCTCGTTTGTCGTTTTTATAATGCTTCCCCACAAACAAGTTGTTTCAACACCGCCGTCGTTACATTTTTGTATGCGCAGAACGCTTTCGCCGGTTGCCATCATGTTGCCGACAACACCGCCCGCCGCCGCGTTTACACCGGCATGCAGAATCGTATCGCCAACGACTTTGCCTGAATAAGTGCTTGCCGTCATCAAAGCCGCACCAAGCAACGCGCCCCCAAGTGTGGTATTTAACTTTTCGCGATTTGTTCCAAAAAGTCCGTCTTTGCCCGGTTCTTGTTTACCGACCATGTTACCTGCAACACCCGCCGCCACCGTAGCCGCCGCGATTTTTAATCCGGCCTTGTTTTTTTGTTCTTCGTTCAAAACGCGTACAACATCTTCACGCGTTGGTGCGTTATCCGCCGGAAATGTTACGCGCATAGCGTCCGGCAAATATGACGAAGATGGAAAGTCGGATATATTGCAATTCACCACATCGCCCGCCGCCAATTTGCCACGCGCCACGGTCGTATATTCATACGCGCCGTTCGCGCCAATTACACGCATTTCGACAACCGCCACACAGGTCGGTTTTCCGCCGGCATTACGCCCGATTGTTGGTGTGTCCCAAACAAATTCGCCATCGGGGAAAATCGCCGCGCAGTTGGTCAATGTGTTATAGTCTGTGCCCGCGGTTTTGTCGCCACTTTTTACTTTATCTGCGATATTTTTGTCTGCAACGCGCACAGGCAAATCGATATCGACCACTGTATCGGGTTCATTGGCGATGGAATCATAGTATTGCTGTTCTAATGCCATAGTATTTTTATATGAATTCGCATAACTGTGCGACAAATTTCCAACACGAATTCCGCCAAACGCAACACCCGCGGATAAACCCGCGATTCCCGCCAAACATAATACTGTATAATAATTCTTTTTCACAT
>JAZLCM010000064.1:0-4683 GCA_045614245.1 Candidatus Enterousia sp. | reverse complement strand
TGTTTGAAATAATCGGCGCCGCCGGCGTTTTGATTTCAGTATTGGAAAGCGCCGCGCGCATTTCTTCGGCGGCGGGCGACTGAATCCGGCAATGCACCGGCACCGAAAGCGCAAGTGGCATCGCACGTTTTGCGCCCGCGGCCCGTGCATCTTCCAGTGTTTTTTCAACGATTTCTTTTGCGCCGGAAATCACAACCTGGCCCGGGGAATTATCGTTTGCCAAATCACAATCGTTCTTTGCGCAAATGTCGCGCACCGTATCAATATCCAAACCCAAAATTACGGCGGTAAGCCCCCGACCCACCGGCACCGCGCGTTGCATAGATTCGCCGCGCAACCGCAAAAGTCGCGCCGTATCCGAAAGCGACAACGCGCCCGCCGCACAAAGTGCCGTATATTCACCGAGCGAATGCCCCGCAACATATTGCGTCAGTGGCACACCCGCCGCACGCAACATAGCAATGGACACCGCCATAATTGCCGGCTGGACATTTGTGGTTAGTGTTAAATCCTCCATCGGGCCGTTGAATATAACATCCGACAGTTTTTGATTTAACGCATCGTCAACCTCGTCAAAGACCTCGCGCGCCGCCGGATTGGTGTCGTACAGTTCGCGCCCCATACCAACGGCCTGCGAACCTTGACCTGGAAAAACAAGTATCGATGACATAATCATCACTCCTTTTTTCTTTGATTATAGCAAGGAAATTTATGTATGCAAATTAAATAAAAACTGATATAATCGTGATGCAAAACAAAGGAGATAAACAAATGGCACATAAAAGAAGTAGAGCTGAGGCAGTTAGAAGTGATGCATATGACAGAATAGCTAAACTTCTTAAGAAAGCCACAGATCAATTAGAAAAAACAAAAGGTGCAAAGAAAGTGCCACAAAAGGGAAACGGCCGATAATTTTTATCGGCTGTTTCATACTTTTCTAATACTAAATTCGCAACCACAATAATTTTGGCGATAAAAGTTGGATTCGCGATTTATTTGCTGACGCAATTTTTCATCCCATTTAATTGGTAAATATGTAATTTCATCCAACGCGGATTCGGCGGCGGTATCAACCTGGGCCTGGTCTTTGTGCCGCGACACACGGAATACAGACGCCACTGCATCATATCCGTTTTCGCGTGCGAACTTTTTCGCATATTCAAAACGGTATACAAAGCAAACACTGCACCGCGCGCCACGTTCGGGCTCTGATTCCAACCCATGCACCGCCGCACGCCACGCATCGTGGTCGTATTCACAGATTTTATATTTAGCACCCAATTTTTCACAATATTTTACTTGTTCCTGCATGCGGCGCATATATTCGCTTTCGGGAAAAATGTTCGGGTTGAAAAACAAAACAATAAAATCATCCACACGCGGGATTTCGCGGTCCAAGAGTTGTTTTATCGCGCCAGCACTGCATGGCGCACAGCAAGACATAAGAACAAGTTTCATTTGTTTTTATCGTGCATTTTCTATTTTCCTATCGAACAATTCAACCAAACCGACTGGTGGTTTACCCGTCTTAATCGACAAAAATAGCATAATCGGCGGTGTACCTGTTTTAACCGGCAAAATTTGATTCAATGTTTTTCTTTCTACAAAAATATCTGCATCGGTTAAATAGTGCCAACGAACAAAGATGTGTCCCGGAATACTGTCCAACATAACCGGTTTGTTTTCTGTCTTGTTCAAATCAAAATTAAAAGTCTTTTTATACTGGTCCATTAAAAATGTTTCGATATCATTTGGGTAAATCAATCTATCGCCAACCAAAATGGTGTATTTATCAGTCACCTTTTTATCGATAACGCGTTCTATTATGATTGTATGTGGTATGTTCATATGCAAAGGATAATGGGCAGTATATTTTGCCAAATCTTCAATTGAAGAAATTTGTTTGAACGGACCATTGTGGCACTGTGTGCAAGGTCCACTATGACGTAAATAAAATTCAACAACTTTTGCCATTTTTATTTTCCTTTTGTATCAACGTTGATATCCGATAAATTCAAAGAATCCTGCATTTGGTGATTTTGGTTCACCAACCCCACAGTACCGTTCTACACGATAAATCTTTTTATGTGGTTTGTGTGCTTTTGGTGCTTCTTGTTGTTTTAACCACATAAACCCTTTTTTGGACAAATGATAATTCATTGTTATTGTCGTTTTTATTACATCCATATAAATTCCAGATTTATTTTGTTCTTGCACATACCTTATCATCTCTTGAATTTCCAATTCTCCAAATGTCTTTTGGGGATTATCGCCATTATCATTATATGAGGTAACCGTGTATTTGGTGTATTTGATATTTTGTGACATAGTTCATCCTTTTGTTAAACTACATCTCTCTCCGTGATTTATTTTATTCTTTATCCAATTCAATACGATTAAACAGATTTTCCGGCACAGTGAATTTTTCGCCATCACCAATACGATGTTCATATTCTGTCGGCCAAGACAAATCGTGTTCGGCTTCAAAAATGTTTTGAATCTTTGCCGCCGCGTCCGGAATAAACGGTGCCGAAACGCGCGCAAACAAATCAATCAATTGAAAGCACTCATTTAACACCGCGCCTGCGCCCGCCATATCGCCGTTTTTAACCAATGCCCATGGTTCGCGTGCGGTCATATATTCATTTGCAATGCCATAAATATCGCGCAACGCAACAATAGATTTTCTGAATTCGCACGCGTCCAACGCCGCGGTCAGTTCGGCAATTTTTGCGTTCACTTTCTGTGCTAAATCCGCGTCCGCCACGCCAGATGCCGGCACAGTGTCACCAAAATTTTTGTTCGACAGTTTGCACACACGCGACACAAAATTGCCAAGTAATCCATTAAGATCTTTGTTTACAATTTCCGCAAACCGCGTCATTGTAAAATCTGTATCATCGGTTTCCGGTGCCGACGCCAATAATGCATAGCGCCAACAATCACTTGGCGCGATGGCAAGTGCCGCATCAAGGAATATCCCGTTGCCCGTTGACTTTGAAATTTTCGCGCCGTTAAAGTTCAAAAAGTTTTGCCCTTTTAACACATCAACAGTTTTCCAATTATCATCCATTGCTAATTCTTGCGCTGGGAAAAATACAGAATGGAACGAAACATTATCTTTTGCCATGAATTGAGTATAATGACATTCTGGATTTTTCCACCACGATGCCCAATCTGGATTTGCAAGTTGTGAAATCGAAACATATCCCCATGGCGCATCAAACCAAACATAAAAAACTTTATCTTCGTATCCCGGTTTATTTACCGGAATTCCCCATTTTAAATCGCGCGTAATCGGGTTGTCGCGCAGGCCTTCGTCCAACCATTTATTTGCGATGGTAATCGCAGTTTTCGGCCAACCTACACGCGAATTTATCCATGCGCGTAATTTATCCTGCATCGCACTAAGTTTAAAATACAAATGTTTTGTTTCACGCATTTCAACGGGCGAAGACGGGTCAATCGCACTGTGCGGATTGATTAATTCTTCGGGGTCCAGTGAAGCACCGCATTTTTCGCATTCGTTTCCATACGCGCGTTCATAGCCACACCGCGGACAAGTTCCAATAACGTACCGGTCCGCCAAGAACTTTTTTTCGTTTACCGAATACGGCTGTGTCGAAGATTTTTCTTCTATCATTCCCAACGAATCCAAACGATTAAATAATTCGTGAATAAGTTTTTCATGTTGCGCGGTATGTGTGCGACCATATAAATCAAAAGACAATTTGAAATCGCGCACCGCGTCTAAATGATTTGCACGATATTTTTCAACATAATCTTCAACACGCATATTTTCGCGTGCCGCGCCAATCTCACTGGTTGTGCCGTGTTCGTCCGAACCACCAATATACAATACATCACGACCCATTGCACGACAAAAACGCGCATAAACATCACTTGGTAATAAACAGCCAATCAAATGTCCAATGTGCAAGTTATTATTTACGTATGGTAATGCCGAAGTAATAAGATATTTTTTTCCCATCTGTATTCCTTTTTATAAAAAACGACGCCAAACGGGGCGTCAATTTGAATCCCGTTTTATTTTTTGTTCAAGACTATATTTGCATTCGTTTCATTGTGTTTACTCTTTAAAAGAACCACGGCTTGCCACACGAAGCATCACAGATGCGAAGTGTGGTGGGTGGTATTGGACTCGAACCAACGACCTTTACGATGTCAACGTAACGCTCTAACCAACTGAGCTAACCACCCAAGCAAAGGGCATTATAACAAAGAAAATCCCGATTGCAAACAGAAATTAAGCTTTAATACATCGTCTGTAATATATGCTTGTTTTTATCCAAACTGGTCAGCATGCGACCACTGCCGCGGGCAACACACGCCAATGGGTCATCGACCAAGAACGCCGGCAATCCGGTTGCGGCACGAATCGCCGCGTCGAGCCCCCTTAACAGTGAACCACCACCGGTCATTGCTATACCCAAATCGGCGATATCAGCGGACAATTCCGGCGGTGTCAATTCCAATGCGTGCCGCACAGTATCAACAATTTTTGTGACGGTCTGGGCCAACGCCGATGCGATTTGTGATTCAGTAATAACCGTTTCGCGCGGTGTCCCCGACAGCAAATCGCGTCCTTTGATTTTCATGGACAGTTCGGTTGTTTTATCCTTTGGCGAAATCGCCGTTCCGATTTTCTTTTTAATCTCTTCT
>JAZLCM010000063.1:0-7705 GCA_045614245.1 Candidatus Enterousia sp. | reverse complement strand
TGGTCGTTTTTATTTTATCAACGTCCTTGCGGTGGCGATTGATTCGGGTGTTATTTCGGCACCACTGATTATACGTGCAATTTCATTTAACCTTTCATCACCGGATATTTCATGAACCGTCGTGGTTGTCTTTTCGCCGACCGATGTTTTTTCAATTTTGAAATGCTTATCGGCAAAGCCCGCGACCTGGGCCGAATGGGTTATAACCAATGCCTGGCTATCATGCGCAAGGCGATTAAGACGATTACCAACCGCACTTGCGGTTGCGCCACTGATTCCGGTGTCAATCTCGTCAAAGACAAATGTGTGCCATTTGTTTTCGTCCGCAAGCACCACACGCATAGCAAGCATCAATCGCGCGAGTTCGCCGCCCGATGCCGCACGATGTAGTGGTGCAAACGGCATTCCGGGATTTGTTTTTATCATAAAAATAACATCGTCCACGCCTGTACGCGACGGTTCGTGCGATGTTATTTCCACATTAAAATCCGCGTTACCAAGTTTTAAATCCGGTAATTCCTGCAACAATTTTGTACGAAGTTCCGTTGCCGCCCGAACGCGATTTTCGGTTAACTTTTTTGCCGCCACTTGATATTTTTCACGCGCAGATGAAACAAGTGACTTTAATCGTTTTAATTCGTCATCTGAATTAGTTATCGTGTTTAACTCTGATTCCATTTCAACAAGTTTTTGTGGCAATTCATCAGGTGCGACATGATGTTTACGCGCCACCGCACGAATTGCAAATAATCTTTCTTCGATTGAATCGACCGTATCCGTATCAATTTCATTTGGTGCAATTTGTTCCGCCACACGCGCCACAATTTCCGCCGCATTATAAAGATTATCAATTTGTTCGGAATATGGATTTGGATCACCTTTGACGCGTTCCAATATGTGCGCAACAGAAAAAATTTGCGCATCCAGTGTATCGGCACCGCGCCCCATTGCCGCCACCGCATCCGCCAAAACCGCCGCGTTCTTTTCGGCGTTTATCATTTCAGCGCGTTTGGTAGCAAGTTCGTTTTCTTCGCCCGGTTGCACATTCAACGCCCGCAATTCCGCAATGTTATGTTCAAGGTATTCTTGTTCGGATGCGTTTTTATCAAGAAATTCTTGAACCCGTTGTAGTTGTTTTTCCGCGGAATTATATTCATCATATGCCATGGCAACATTGTTTAAACACTTGTCAAAATCACCCATGTTTTTCATTGCAAAATTATCAAGCGCTTTGCGGTGCGTTGACGGATCAAGCAATGTATGATTTGCAAATTGGCCATGAATTTCCAACAATAAATCACCAACAGATTTTAAAACCCGCACCGATACAGGGACATCGTTTATCCATGCGCGACTTTTTCCGGCTGTATCAAGTGTGCGACGCAAAATAATTGTATCATCGCAATCTATGCCGGATTCGTTTAAAATCGCCACTATGTCCGGTCCATATGAATCAAATTCTGCCGTAACCGAAGCCATGTCCGTACCATGTCGAACAAGTCCAACATCCGAACGCGCACCCAACGCCAAAGAAAGCGCATCAAGTAATATACTTTTGCCGGCACCGGTTTCACCCGTCAATATATTCAACCCCGAACCAAATTCAAGATTCAGTTTATCAATAAGAACTATATTAGAAATTGTTAAATGTGTAAGCATATCAATATAATAATAGACCTTTATATTATATTTTCCAGTGTAAAATCATTTAGCCAAAGTATTTTACAAACTATATTAAAATCTGGATAAATTTGCTTTAATAATTCGCGATATTCGGTTAATTGAACGCGATATTTTTCACGATACAAATTCTTGTTCGCATCCGTTTTATAATCCAGTACCACAATCTTTTTTATCTTTTCGTTCACATAAAGTTTATCGATGCGGCGACTTAGGAACGTGCCATTTATATATCCGGCAATTGGAACTTCGGATTGCGAAAGCACCCCCATGATTTCGCATAATTCCGGATTGTTTTTTATATGCGCCACTATATCTGAATCACCACAGAAATTACCATTATGAAAAATGATCCGTGACAGTTTCGCATGAATATCTTTGCCACGATTTGTCGCAAAGTTTTTTGACCCTTGTTCGGTTATTAAAAGATTTAATCTATTCTTTTTCATTCGAAATCCTGATTGTGTTATCAACAACACCGACCTTGGCACCCAATATTTTCCACAACATACCATGCCACGATAACTCTGGCGCATTCGTGTTTGGCGAATATCCATATATATAAAGTTCGTCACGCGCACGCGTCATCGCAACATAAAGCAACCGAAAGTTTTCTTCGGTGGACATTCGCATTGCATGCGATTTAATCGCGTCAAATTCTGGGCTATATTCTTTTGGTGTTCGTGCGGTCCAAACCCATATCGGAAATTTATCACCATGTTCGGTAAGATTATAAAGCGACACAGGTCGTGGCATTGATACAGTATCTATTAAAAAAACAATTCGTGATTGCAAACCTTTGCTGCCATGTACAGTAACAATACGAACCCCATCGCCCGCATCCATATCGCGTTTAATTTCACTTGCACCCGTTATAAACCACTTTATAAAATGTCGCAATGTTCCAGGCCGCGTTCTTTCGTACGATAAACATATTGTAATAAATTCTTCCAGCGGATCGATTATATGCGCACCCAACGCCGCAATCATTTTTTCGCGCATATTATATTTATTTAAAACATAACAGAAAAACGTATATGGACTGGCCACACCAGACAAAGCAACAAAATCTGAAAGTATTTCGAAAACCTTGGCATGCTTTTTACCAAGTAAATCGAATATCGCAAGCGGTTGGCCTGCATTTTTGCGCATCATACATAGTTCATAAATATCGTTTTCAGAAAACCTAAACATTGGACTTTTAAGCACGCAACACAAACTGTAATCATCGTTTGTGTTCATACAAAATCGCAACAAATTCATTAAATCTTTTATGACTGGGAATTCTGGTAATACAATTCTATCACTACCTGCGACCGGAATGCCACGTTTTTTTAATGCAAATGTCATCGGCACCGCAAGAGGATTTCTTTGACGAACCAAAATCATAATATCACTTGGTTTATTCTTTCCATTCGACAAAAGTTCTTTTATTTTATCCGCGATATCTGAAACATATTGTTTGCGAACCGTTTCCGAGGTTGATTCAGAATCATGTGCAGACACCAATCCATGTATTTCAACGCAACCCTTGGCGCCGACGCGAAAGCATTTGTGTGTATTATTTATAAACCCGGTTTCATGTGCAACAACTTTGTCGCCAAAGAACATATCAACAGTTTTTAAGATAGGTTCAACCGACCGGAAACTTTGTGTAAGTGGCACCTCTTGGATTTCGCGCACATTGTTTTTTATATGTGCCGATATTTCCAGCCTGCTTTTTATAAAAGCGTTTGCGTCTGCGCCTTGGAATCCATAAATTGATTGTTTTGTGTCGCCAACAACAAATAAAGAATGTGGCGTATCTTTGATATCGCCTTCGGCAAAAAAATCCCCCACAAGCATTTGCAAGACTTTCCATTGAATTGGGCCGGTATCTTGGGCTTCGTCAACCAAAATATGTGCCAAAGACAAATCCAACTGGGACAAAACCCAACCCATATTTTCAGGATTTGAAAACAACCGATGCGTATATAAAATCAAATCTTCAAAATCAAGAACATTTTGCGATTGTTTTAATTCTTGGTATTTTTTTGCAAACGCCGCCGACAAATCGAACAATGCCACAGAATCATAAAATATCTTTTCATTTATGTGTTGAACATTTAATTCAAAGACGCGTTGTTTTTCATCCGCCAAATATGGTTTATCAAGACCGCTTTTTATAATTGTTCCATCGTTTGTTAAATATGCATGCTTGTATTGTTCAAAATTTATCGTCGAATTAATATATTGTTCGGTCAAATCAATTAATTTTCTAAGTTTCACAGTGGGCTTTTGATCGCACCGGGCTTTTTCAACAATTTCCTTTAATTTTTCGGTTGAAAAATCGATAAATTTATCATTTTTTGCGTGTATTAAATTTAATTTTTTCTTAATCGTATCAATGAAATAATTCCTATATATAATAATATCGTTTATCCCAAAAAAATTCTTGCACAGTTGTTCAATTTGTTTCAACAAATCGTCAATTTTATGTTCCGATATTGTACCGACCAAGTAATCAAAAGCATTCTTTACCACGATATCGTTATACGCAGAGTTTATAAGTTTATCAAGCGCATCGTGCAACAACACCCTTTGTGGTGCATCCGATACCAAAGACCACGATGGTGGTATTCCGGCCTCGATAGGAAAACGATGTAAAATCTCTTCACAAAAGCCATGAATAGTTTTTATTTTGAGCAAATCCGGATTATCAATATACCTAAAAAAGACTGCACGCGCATGCGATAAATCATTATTATTTGGTTTTTGATTTTTTGAAATTCCAACCAATAATTCACACAGTTCTTCATCCGATGCCATGGCCCACCCACGCAACGCGGTCAATATACGTGTCCGCATTTCGCCCGCCGCCGCGTTGGTATAGGTAAGGCATAAAATGCCGGAACTATCCGTATTATCGCGAAATAATATTCGCAATAATCGTTCGGTCAAAACACTTGTCTTTCCCGTACCAGCATTTGCTTGAACCCAAACATTTCTGGTTGGTTCAGCGGCAAATTCTTGTTCCGGCGAAAGTGAATCTTTTTTTATCATTTTTTATCATTAATGTTCTTGCTTTATCGTTTGAATTTTATTATAAATAAGACCGAACTGCAAGGGATATTAGGTTTGTTATTTTTACATTGGGGGGAATGATGAGTTTAACAGATATTTGGATTATTGTTGGTTCTGTGATAGGTGTATTATTAGTTGGCGTGTTAATTGCGCTGTTCTTTGTTTCGCGCCGATCTCAACGCGTAATGCAATCTATGGTGGATATTATAACCGCACCTGATCGTGCAAAGATTGTTGATGCATCGCGTGTGTTGCAAACCATTATGGCCGATGAAATAACCAAGATATCCGCGTGTTTTGCCGAAATACGCGAAACTTTGCGTGCCCAAATTGGTGTCGCAGAAAAGTTGCACAATGAACTTGCCACCCGGAACGAAGGTTTGGTTCAGGTCGCAAACGATGCAATTATGCGGGTTTCGCAAATGACTGATCGGGTTGATAATACGGTATCGGGTCTGCAGGCCGTTGTCGATTCCGATTCATGGACGGATGTTTCTAATGCAACCGATCGTTTTTCGACCGCGATTGCTGAAACACTTAATCAAATTGCCGGCACGACCAAGGATTCTTGTGAAAAAATCGCATTAATCGATGAAAAAATTGCAAATTGGACCGAAGCCAGCAAAAATCTTGCGACCGAATTAAATGGCGCGATTGATCTTGGCACAGAAAAATTCCAGCAAATGACTGGCGAATCCAATGGCATGAAAAATGAAATTTTAGAACTTACAAAAACTACTGTTGACGGGTTTGAAAATATCAAGTCTAGTGCCACAAACTATGAAAATGTAATGAATAGCAACAGCAAGATATTAAACACATATCTTACAAAACTTGAAACATTTGATAGACAGAGCAAAAAACAGTTAACAAGCCAAATGAACGCCCTAACGAATACCGCAAACATTGTTGGGGCCCAGGTTATGTTGACAGAAACTTCGGTTGAAAAACAGATACGCAAATTGACCGAAATTGTCGAAACGGTTATAAAAAGTGCGACGGAAACTGAAAGTTCTGTGCGTGGAATAACAAGTGAACTTTCCGGACTGACCAACCATTTTGAAACTGAAATCAAAGAATTTGCGACCGATGTTGTTTCGGAATTGCAAACGGTTTCTGGCGTTGCAAACACAACTCTTAAAGATACCAAAGCCGCGGCGGGCGCATTTTCTGAATCTGTAAAATCTATGGCGACCGGCGTTCGCGAAACACTTATTGAAATGAACGCGGCGCATACGCAACTTTCCGGGCAATCCGAAGGATTGATCAAGATGTCTGTCGATACAACCGCACAGTTAAAGCCGCTGTCTGAACTGATTGAACGGTATTATGCCGCCCTGCCCGAACTTGCCAAGACTTCGGATGATGCGGGCGCACGTCTTGCCGCTATTGTAGCAGAATTGAATACCAAGATATCAGCGATGCGTGATACGGTTGCTGCATCTACGGAATCTGTATCTGCGTCTGCGGGTAAACTTGACGAACTGGCGGGGCAATCGCGTCAGCAAATGATTGATTTAATGTCCGATTATGCCAAAGCCGTAGATACCATGCAAACATTAAACAAACAGATGATGGTGGCGCGCGCCGCCGCACCGATGGATGCAATAAAAAACACCCCGATGGGCAACCCCGCCCCCCGTGCCAGCAGTCGCGATTTCGTCGCCCAATCTTCGCATGAATTCGATAAAATGTATGACCAGATGGTTGACCTTACGCGCGCAATGGGAACCGATATCCCAGATGTTGTTTGGAAAAAATATCATGACGGTGACAAAACAATTTTTGCAAAGTGGATGGCAAAGGTTGTAAAGGCTGCAAACAAAAAACAAATTCGTGATTTGTTAAAGTCTGATTCAGTGTTCCGGTCCCAAGCATCGCAGTTTGTACGCAGTTTTGAACGTATAATGTCCGCCGCCGGACAAACGGATACGGCGGACAAATTGACCGCCGCACTGATTAAAACCGATTTAGGGATTGTATATTCCGCATTGTCGCAACAAATCACAGGCTAATGACCGCGGTTGGCATTTATGGACTTTGTTTGCATCATTTCCATTTCGTCGTATAACATGCCAATGTATCGTTTTAAATCTTGATTCATATTTCCGCAACGCGGTCGCAATATATAATCTGGTTGGCGCAGGCCCGCATCAAAGAAATCGTGTATGTTGCATGTGTTTTGGCGGTGCACGCGTGGTTAATGAACGCAAATTGTAAAACAAACCGTTGGGCAAGTTATTAATATATGTTTTTTTCCGGAACCGGATTCGCCAGTACATAATAATAACGATTTTTTCATTTGACTTCTCCTTTGGTTAAAATAACGGTCACCCTTGGGGGACCGTTTGTTGTTTAATCTTCCAAAAAGCTGCGTAGTTTGCGCGCCCGCGTCGGATGCTTTAACTTATTCAGTGCCTTTTGTTCGATTTGTCGTATGCGTTCACGTGTCACACCAATGTATTCACCGACTTCTTCAAGTGTACTGGTCTTATTGGTACTCATACCAAAACGTTGGCGCAGAACGGTTTCTTCCTTTGGATCCAATTCAGATAAAATTTGTGTCACAATTTTCCGCAAATTCTTTTGCGCCGCCGATGTAAACGGATTTTTCGCCGTTTCGTCTGCAATGATTTCCATACGCGAACTGTCATCTTCGGTACCGACGGGCGCCTCTAAAGAAATTGGACGGACATTGACCTTCATTGCCTTGTGGATCTTGTCCACCGGCAAATAAATAATCTTGGACAATTCTTCGGCGGTTGGTTGACGCCCGTATTTGTGCATAAATTGGCGCGAAGCACGTTGAATTTTATGTATATTGTCAATCATATGCACCGGGATACGAATCGTGCGCGCCTGGTCAGCAATACTGCGCAAAATCGCCTGTTGAATCCAATTCGTTGCATATGTCGAAAACTTGTTCCCCAAACGGTAATCAAATTTATCAACCGCTTTCATC